>NZ_WQPQ01000013.1:290697-324126 GCF_018785365.1 Clostridium sp. MCC344
CACTGAATAGTTACTATAATTTTATTATTACGATTACATGTAGAAATTCAACCGCTGGAAAACAGCATTAATTTTTATTACACTTTATGGAAGGAGACAGCCGCCATGGATCATCGTTTTTCCGGATTTCTCCGCAGGCTCTCGATCATCCTTTTCTGGATCGTCCTCTGGCAGACCGCAGCTTCCCTGATCCGGAATCATATTTTCCTTGTGGGGCCTGCCGATACGCTGCGGGCGCTCTGTGAGCAGATCCTACTCCCGGATTTCTGGTCCGCCATTGCGTTTTCTTTCTGGCGGATCAGCATCGGATTCTTTCTGGCATTTTTTCTTGGACTTTTCACCGGATCTCTGGCGTACCGTTTTCCCATCGTGGACGAATTCTTAGAGCCGCCGGTGCAGCTCATGAAGACGGTTCCCGTCGCTTCCTTCGTGATCCTGGCGCTGATCTGGACCGGCTCTAAAAACCTCTCCGTCTTTATCTCGTTCCTCGTGGTCTATCCCATGATCCATGTGAACACGAAAGCCGGGCTGATATCTGCGGATCGTGAGCTTTTAGAGGTGGCGGAAGTCTTCCACATCCCGTTTATCCGCCGGGCGCTCTATATCTACCGCACAGCACTCTACCCGTACTTAAAAAGCGCCTGCCGCACAGCACTCGGCATGGGATTTAAGTCCGGGATCGCCGCCGAAGTCATCGGTGTGCCGGACGGTTCCATCGGCGAGGGGCTGTATCTCGCGAAGATCTATCTGAGTACCGCGGAGCTCTTCGCGTGGACGGTTGTCATCATTCTTGTGAGCAGTCTGTTTGAGAAAGGTTTTCTGTGGATTCTGAAGAAATGTGCCGGAAAGGGGGCTGATGTGAATGAGTCCGATAAATAAAAAAAATGACACTGCCCTCACACTCCGCTCCGTCACCAAATCCTACGACGGGCAGCCGGTTCTCTCCGATCTCTCCCTGGAATTTTCCTCCGGAACTTTCTACTGTCTGATGGCACCATCCGGAAACGGAAAGACTACAATGTTCCGTCTGATCCTCGGGCTTGAAAAGCCGGATTCCGGTGTGATCCTGTTCGGTACATCAGCAGGGGATACCGGCAATAACGACATAAAAGCTTCTTCCGGCACGGTATCAAAATCTGATCCCTGCAGGATCCGTGGGATGCGTCCCCTGATCTCCGCTGTTTTTCAGGAAAACCGTCTTCTGGAATGCTATACCGCCATTGAAAACCTCCGCTTCGCTCTTGGAAAGCGATATTCCAGCGAAGCTCTGACCGCATACCTGCTCCGTCTTCTTCCGGAAGACGCCCTGAATAAGCCCGTCTGTGAATTCTCCGGCGGCATGAAGAGGCGTGTCGCGATCCTGCGCGCGATCCTCGCACCGACCGATATCATTCTCATGGATGAGCCGTTTACCGGACTGGACGCGGATACCAGGCAGCTCACGATCGATCTGGTCAAAGAGCTCTGCGCCGGAAAGCTCCTGATCATCGCTACCCATGCGGAGGACGACGCAGAGCTTCTGGGTGCGAAGATCATTCACTTATAAGCCGGAAAACCATTTCAACTGGCTTCTAACTTCTCAACCATATCATCCAATCTGCCAGTCTTTAACCACTATATATGAAAAAGAATGTGCCTCGCGTGATCGCTTGCGACAATCTACATCTTCGCGCGAGTGCGCATCATTTTAAAAAGCGTTCTCCTGTCCGGTCATCTCATCAACAGATATCCCTCAGGAAAACGCTTCTCTATTATTTACGCACTGCGCAGACAGTAACAGATTTCTCTCTATCTCGCCCCTAACAGCTTATCTATCTTCCTCATATGGAAGAAGTAGACCACGAACATTGAACATCCCGTAAACAGCCAGGACGCCACATACACATTCATCAACATATCATAAGTCGTGAACATGCGGAATATCGTTGTGAGCCAGATCAGTCGGAATACGACTGTGCCGAGAATCGTGATGACGGATGGCTCCAGGGACTTTCCAGTTCCTCGCAGGCAGGAACTTGCAACCTCATATGTCGCAGTTAAACCTTCCAAGGCACACACACGATCCATTCGTATGATCCCGTATGCCGCCACCGCAGCGCTCGTCGTATAGATGCTGACGAAAAAATCTTCCCACACGATAAAGATCACGCTGAGGATCTCCGTAAATCCGAATCCAAAGAGCAGGCAGAGCCAGAAGATCTTTCTGCATCTCTTCATGTTGCCCGCACCAAAGTTCTGACTTGTAAATGTAACCGCCGCCTGGGCAAATGCACCTGCAATATCATATGTAAAATACTCAAAATTCAGCGCCAGGGATGAACCCGCGATGGCCGCCTCACCGAACATGTTGATCCCGCTCTGGATAAACACGTTGGAAACAGAAAAGATCGCACCCTGAATTCCTGCCGGGATACCGATCGCCAGCACCTTTTTCAGCTCATTTGTATCGATCCGCATCCTGTCAAACCGGAAACTGAACTCATCATTCCTGCGGTACAGATGGGAGATAATGAGGAATGTGCTGACCACGTTGGAGATCACCGTGGCGATGGCAACGCCCGCAACTCCCAGATGGAATCCGATCACAAGGAGCAGGTTTAAAATTACATTCAGCACGCCGGACACGATAAGGTAGCACATTGGTCTCCTCGTATCACCGTAGCTTCTGACAATGGCAGCACCAAAGTTGTACGCGACCATAAACGGAATTCCCACAAAATAGATCCTGATATATAAGAGTGCCTGATCCAGCACTGTCTCCGGCGTTCCGGATGCCACAAGGATCCGTCTTGCCACCATCATTCCGATCACGAGAAGCGCAATTCCGAGAACCGCACCGAAGGTCAGGATCGTGTGGACCATGCTGTTGATCTTACCGCGGTTCTTCTGACCAATAAGGTTCGCCAGAGCTGCATTCGGTCCCACAGAAAGTCCTACGATCAGGTTCACGAAAATTCCAACCAGTGCCACACAGCTTCCCACGGCCGCCAGCGCCTGTTCCCCCGCGAATCTTCCCACAACGGCAACGTCCGCTGAATTAAACAGCTGCTGCAAAATACTGCTGAACGCTAACGGTATCGAAAACAGGATCAGTTTTCCTGCCAGTCCTCCGTTTAACATGTCCATTTCCTTTGATCTTACTGATGTTTCCAATGTTTTTTCCTCTCTTTTACTTCCATGTGCTGACCTGACCAGTAAATTTTTTCATATCCTCCACAGTATACCACACTTTTCTTATCTTGACACTTCAAAAGATCCATGCTATCATGATGGTAACCTGATACGCACGAGTGGCTCAGTGGTGGAGTATCGCCTTGCCAAGGCGAGGGTCGCGGGTTCGAATCCCGTCTCGTGCTTTTACAAAAACGAAAGAAAAGAGGTATCCTTTGGGACACCTCTTTTCTTTCGTTTACGCTCCGCGACGTCTCGTTCTCTCACACTAAATCAAAACGCACATCTTCTTTCTCCCATATAATTAAGGTAATTGAAAGCATGATGTGCGTTTTCTTTATTCTCTCTATTTAATTTCCCGGAAATCCTGCAATATTTCCAACCGCTTCCGTTGTAGCCGCTGCTGTTGTTTCATCACCCGGGCCGTTTGGCGCGGCTGCCGTCGTTGCTTCTGTCGCCGGTGCAGCCGTCGTCGCAGCCTCAGTCGCTGCCGCTGTCGTCGATGCAGCCGTTGTCTCACTGTGTGTGCCCTTCGTCTCAGATCCACCGGTGGATGCCGCTGTTGTCGATGTGCCGGAAGAACCGGCTGCGGTTGTCGCAGCGGCAGAGCTCTCCGGCGCGACGCTCTCGCCCGGAACGTATCCGTCCGGCATTCCGTCTACGGCTGCGGCGGACGTGGACTCAACGGCCGTCGTCTCATCCGGTGAAACCTTCACGGTTCCCGTATTTCTGCGGATCACAGCTGCGTGTCCCTTGTAGGTCTTCGCGTGATCTTCTGTCTTTTCGACAACAGTTCCGTTCTTTGAAACGATCTTATAGGTAACCCAGCGGCTGCCGTTCGTCGCCGCCTTCTGTGTCACCTCGGTACCCGGATCCAGCGTCGGGTCTTCCACATAGGTCGGCTCCGGCGGTGGAAGCTCATCCGTCTTCTCGGACTCCAGACTCCAGGTGATTCCATCCTCCAGCACCGGTACTCCGTAGAAGGAGACCGTCATCTTCCGGTTGCTGTAGTTCGCGCGGATACCGATCGCTGCCTTTGACGTATTGATAAACCGGAAATCCGGAATATCCCAGCTGATCGCCGCATCCTGTCCCGGAGTTACGTAGTTCGGCTCAAAGGTATGGGATCTTCGGAACGTGATCTGCATACCGGACTGGAATGCCACACGGTACATCGTCGAAGATACCTGGCATACACCACCGCCCGGTTCCTGTACGACCTCGCCTCCACTGTAGGCAGCCGCTTCCTGATATCCCTTTTCCGCCGTGCGCTGTCCTACAACCTTATTAAAGGAAAATTCCTCACCCGGCCGCACGATGGTTCCGTTGATAGCTCTGGCCGCAAGCTTTACGTTTGTATTTCTCTTCTCGTTGGCGGTCGTCTCCGTCGTAAACGTAGAAAGAGTCTTATACTGCTCCTTCGCGTTCGCTGCGGAAAGCTCCGGCTGGCTCTCATTGACCTCAGCCTGTATCACGGCGTCATAGTTTCCGCTTGTCGCAGCCTCCACGAGGTCCTTTATAAGCTTCTCCTGGTTCACAGCCTTGCCCGGAGCTCCGTCCGCAAACAGGAACTTATCCGTCGCAGCGTCATACTCGGAGATCGAGCCGTTCTTTGCCTTCACATCCCACTTCGCCGCCGCGTCCGCTGCTGCCTTTGCCGCTGCGGACTGCAGATCTTCAGAATCTTCCACCGAGAATGTATATTCTCCGCCATCCTTGTCAGCAGAAATCCCGTCCAAAAAGGCATCCAGCTCGGTGTCGATCATATTGTCCGCGTCCACACTCTCCCCGTTGTAAGAGATCTTCACATTCCACGGAAACTTCGCCTCGATGGCAGCTTTCGCCTCGCTCTTTGTCATTCCCTTTAAAGAAATCCCGTTGACGCTGATATCGGATGCCTGGAATGTGGATTCCTCCGCGACCGTATCCGTTGTCTTCTCTTTTCCATGCCCGAACAAGCCGGAAATAAGCCGGATCACTCCGATGATCAGGATCAGGCAGATGATCGCTCCGCCGATCATGATCCGTCGTCTTAAGATCTGTTTTCTCTTCCGCCTCTGCGCCCGGATCCAGGCCGGGGAATGCTGCCTGTACTCGTCTCTCTGGTCTCTCTGGGTTCTGGGATCTCTCTGGTCTCTCGGTCCCCTTGATCCCCTCTGGTCTCTCTCTCTGTTCATGTCTGTATTTTCCTTATTTTACTTTATCAGAATTTATCAGGATGCAACGACAGGGTCCGCACCGAAATGGTGCCGAACCCTGATATGTATCGGTTATGATTATGTAATATCGTTCCAATTACGGTATTCTTACAAAATCTCATCTGTCTGTATCAGACAATTATTCATTATATCGGTACCGGAATGCCTTGTCAAGAACGCCGGACAACAAAAGTTCACGCTCTTAAAGTTAACACTCTTATCGTCAAAAATGGACCTCCGGAAGTTTTCTCTCCCAAAGATCTATTTTTTCAACTTCTTTATCTGTTCCGGTCCTCTCCTGCTGCCGTTTTTTCGTGATCCGGCCGCGCTTTTCAGGCTCAGCCAAGGAATCCAAGATGCTCCAGCAAAATCTTGATCCCCATGAGGACCAGGATCAGTCCGCCGACAAACTCTGCCTTCGACTTGTACTTCATTCCGAATACATTACCGACCTTCACGCCGATCGCCGACAGGATAAATGTCGTACATCCGATGAAGGTCACTGCCCAGACGATGTTTACATGTAAAAACGCAAATGTCACGCCGACCGCAAGTGCATCGATACTGGTCGCCACCGCCAGGGCTAACATCGTCTTCACGTCAAAGCTGGCGTTCAGTTCTTCGTCCTCATCCTCTCTGGATTCCTTGATCATATTGATTCCGATGATCCCGAGAAGAACAAATGCGATCCAGTGGTCGATCTGTGTGATCATGGACTCAAACTGGCTTCCGAGAAGGTAGCCGATCGTCGGCATCAGAGCCTGGAATCCGCCAAAATATGCACCGCAGATCAGCGCGTGCTTCGGTTCCATCTTTTTTACCGACAAGCCCTTACAGACAGACACCGCGAACGCATCCATCGACAGTCCTACAGCAAGGATAAAAAGCTCTAAAAGTCCCATAAGTCATGTTCCTCCTAAAAATTGCTTATTTTTTCTGATAAAAAGGAATCCGCTTTCCGGTTTCCCGCGCCGAGCACGCTTTCCTGTGCGATCCTTCCGCCTCGCACATTGCGCATCTCAGGCACGCAGTGCCTTTTTGTTTAACAGAAAATTCCATCGGGATTTCCTCTTAAACAAAAAAAGAGACTCTCTCTGTCATTTTCGACAGATAAGTCTCATCATTTCAAGTAAAGCCAGGAACATTTCCAGTATGTTGACCTTACTGCGCTTTCCGGCGCCGACTACTCCCTTATTCTGGTAAGTCCGTAACTGTATTGTATCGTCACAGTTACATGAGTATCTTTTTGTTCTACAGAAGAGTGCGGATGAAGGGATTTGAACCCCCACGGTTGCCCGCCAGCTCCTAAGGCTGGTGCGTCTGCCAGTTCCGCCACATCCGCGCATTCTCCGATAGACTCTCATTATAGCGTGTTTGAAAAGAATTGTCAATTATGGATTTTCTTCGTCTCCTCATCGTAGTCATCCAGGAAATTGTAACTCCAGTCTCCCTTGTGATATCCGATGACCGTCTTCAGATTGATGTTGTGAACACTGTTGAAGATGTTCATGTCGATCATGTCACAGCGCTTTCTGAGCTCCGCGATCAGCTCCTTCATCTCGTCGCGCTTCGATCCCTTTTCGCCGCCGCATGTCGCGCAGCGCTCCGTGAAACGGCACGCACACTGGATAAAGTGGAGGTGATTGTAATCTCTCCACGCCTTGATATCCGCCTCGCGGACCATGTACATCGGGCGGATCAGCTCCATGCCCTCAAAGTTCTTGCTGTGGAGCTTCGGCATCATGGTCTCGACCTTTCCGCTATACAGCATTCCCATCAGCGTCGTCTCGATCACATCGTCAAAATGATGTCCAAGCGCGATCTTGTTGCAGCCGAGCTCTTTCGCGTGGGAATAAAGATATCCGCGGCGCATTCTCGCGCAGAGATAACACGGGCTCTTATCCACGTCGGCAACGATATTGAAGATATCGCTGTCAAACACCTGGATCGGGATTCCCAGAAGCTTCGCGTTATTTAAGATGATATTCCAGTTGTCCTCATTATATCCCGGATTCATCACGAGAAATACAAGGTCAAACTTCACTTTTCCATGAAGTTTCAGCTCCTGTAAGAGCTTTGCCATGAGCATCGAGTCTTTTCCGCCGGAGATGCAGACCGCAATCTTATCTCCTTCCTTGATCAGCTCGTAGTCATGGACTCCCTTTGTAAACCGTCTCCAGATCGATTTGCGGTATTTTGTGATGATGCTGCGCTCGATCGCCTTCGTGCGCTCCGCGACCTCCTCCTCGTTCATGACCATCATGGACAGGGACAGGCGCAGGAAGGAGCGGTATCCGCCTTCCACGCTTCCGGCGTCAAATCCGGCATCGTCCAGAAGTTCCGCCACATACAGGCTCTTGTTTCCCGTATGGCAGAGCACCCAGACCGGCTTGTCCTTCGGGATCGCCGCGAGAAGTTTTCCAACATTTACGCCCTCTTCCCAGGCCTTTCCCTCTCCGATCGTTCCGGACTCCATGTCCGCCTCCTCCGGATTCTCCAGGTATTCCACCAGCTTGTCCTCCGGGATATTTAACGCGGCATCCATGGACCCCTTTTTATATTCCTCCGCCGGGCGGATGTCGATGATCGTCCGGTCAAACGTTCTTCCATTGATCAGCTCTGCAGCTGTGATCGTCTTAATCATTCTCTTTCTATTCTCCATTTACGGCTGTCGCCCTGATCCGGGTGCCGTCTCCTGCTGTTTTTACTTTTCTAAAATATCCGTAACTGTTCAGTACCCTCACACCTACGGGAACCTCCCCCGGAGCTTCCCTTCGGATGCATGGCAAGTTACGAGCAAAAATCCATTCCAAATCGGCTTCGCCGATGGGATTTTTGCCTTCAAGCCTGTGTTTTATTACGGTCAGCGCAGCAAGTGCGCAGACCTACTGAACAGTTACAAATATCCTTCAACATATAAACCCTGTTGAACGGGAATGAAAAATAATATCCGTCCGCGAAGTCCTCCACCAGCTTCATGACTTCCTTCGCAAGCTGGATGCCCACGGCCTCGCCTTCCTTCCGGCTGGCTTTTTCAGGGTATCTCGCGACGATCTCATCCGTCACATTGACGCCCGCGATCTCATTTTTCATGAACATCGCGTTCTTTCTGCTGATGAGCGGCATGATCCCGCAGAGGATCCGCGCCCCGGTCTCATCCTTGATCCGGCGCAGTCTCGCCGCGTCCTCCTCCGTGAATACCGGCTGGGTCAGGAAAAACTCCGCTCCCTCTTCCATCTTCTTCTTTACACGTCCGATCTCCACGTCCAGGTTCTTTCTTCCCTGGTTGATCGCACCGCCGTAGCAGAGCGGATTCTTCGCGAAAACATCCTCGTTCATCTCCTTCGCGATCTTCATAAGCCCCGTGGAATCCGAGTTGAACACCGCTTTGACCGTCTGTCTCGCCGTCGACGGGATCGGATCTCCCGTGATGATCAGGAAGTTGTAAATATCATTGATGGCAGCTCCCAGAAACAGGGACCGCATCGCGATCGCATTCCTGTCACGACAGCAGATATGCGGCATCACATTTAATCCCGTCGCCTGGCGCACCTTGTTCGCCATGAGGACGGAATCGACTCTCGTTCTTCCGGACGGGGAATCCGGGAATGTGAGGACATCCACGCCTGCATTCTTTAAAAGATGGGCGGATTCCAGGAGTTTCTCATCATCCGCGTCAAACGGCGGCGCCAGCTCGACCGCGATAAGCTTCTTCTCTTTTCTGTTTCCGTTCTCATCATAGAGGAATCCATATCTTACCACATGTTCACTCTGTCCGCTGCTCTCCGCCTCTTTTTCCGGAGCACTTTTCTTCAGGATTCCGTCCCGGGCGGACATTTCACGGATAAATTCCGGATCCGTTCCACAGCAGCCGCCGAGAATGTCAGCACCGAGCTCCTGAAGCTCCTTCATCTTCTCCGCAAAATATACCGGAGTGTTGCCAAACTGAAGTTTATTTCTCGTCAAAGTCGGATATCCCGCGTTCGGGATCGCCAGCAGGAATTTATCCCCAGGACGTCCCGCTTTTTCCAGGATCTGGCGCATATGGGCCGGTCCCACACCGCAGTTTAAGCCCACCGCATCGATCTCCGGAACAGCCGCCGCGTCCGCCAAAAGGCGCTTCGCGCTGAGTCCTGCCGCGCTGTAGCCGAACTGGTTCACGGAAAAAGAGACTGCGATGAACATGTCATACTCGGCACGGATCTTTTTGATCGCCGGAAGGATCCCGTCGAGGTCTACAAACGTCTCAAAGTCCAGGACTTTGACTCCTGTCTCCGCAAACGTCTTTGCGATCTGATAATACTCGTCCGCCGCTGCCGCCGCGTCCTCCGTCCCATTCACCGGGATCGGACCGATATCGCCTGCGATCCAGACGTTCTTCCCGTCCGCCGCGCTCCTTGCGATCTCCACCGCCGCGCGGATGTTCTTCTCAACTTCCGGAAAGCTCTCCTGCAGCGTCTCTGTGTTCGCCGCAAAAGTATTCGTCCGGATAAAATTTGCTCCGGCATTCAGATATTCCTCGTGGGTCTTCTTTACTTTCTCCGGGTCCGAGAGATTCGCAAGCTCCGGGATTTCCTGCGTCTGGTATTTTGCTGCAAAGTAAGTTCCGAACGCGCCGTCGGTGATGAGGTTGGTTTCTTTCAGATATTCACGTAAATTCATGCTCGTCCTCCTGGGGGTAAAAAAGAATGGACCTTGGCACATTCTCGCGCCGAGCGCGGTCGCTTACGACGATCTTCATCTTCGCGCGAGTGCGCATCCTAGGCACGCAGTGCCTTTTTGTTTAACAGGAAATTCCGACGGAATTTCCTGTTAAACAAAAAATCGGACCTCTAAATCCAGAGGTCCGACGCTTCAAAAAGCGGGTGATGGGAATCGAACCCACGTATCCAGCTTGGAAGGCTGGTGTTCTACCATTGAACTACACCCGCGTATAAACAATGAGAGGCAGCTGCTGATATGAAAAAATTTTCGTTGGGAGCTCGCTCACATAAGAAAATTTTCTCATATCAGCAGCTATCGCCGTTGCAAACGGCGATTATGGAGCGCAGCTCCATAATACCTCGGAGCCACCCTAATCATCGTCCCATTCCCTTGACATTCTCATCTCTTCAGGTCTTTGCTACCAAAATGGGCGGAGGTGGATTCGAACCACCGAAGCAAGTTGCAGCAGATTTACAGTCTGTCCCCTTTGGCCACTCGGGAATCCGCCCATATCATTCTGACAAGTCAAAATGATACCATACATCGATTCAAAAATCAAGCATTTTTTATGACCAAATGCCCTTGAAAACACTGCGTATTACAGTCCCGGCACACGCACCATGATCGCCATCTACTCGCCTTTACTCCCAATAAAGATCATCGCCCCATTCGCCGCGATCTCCACTTCCATCACACCGTCCGTCACCGGATACCGCACAGTGCCCGCGTTGTACCGCTCCGCATCCGTCGCCATCACGCGGTCCATAAAATCGCCGTTCACTTCCGCTTCCCACACCGGAATCCGGATTCTCTGGGAATAATCCTCACTGTTCACAACGACAACTCCCTGGCCGTCCGCATCAAAACGTCCATACGCGATCACACCATTCTCCGCCAGCAGCGGCTTTAACGCCCCGCGTCGGAACGCTGGAGTCCTGTTCCGGATCCCCGTGAGATACCGGTGAAATTCCGTGAGTTCCAGGTCTTCCTTTCCCCAGGGGAATGTTCTCCGGTTATCCGGGTCCGTCCAGCCAAAGACGCCAGCCTCATCACCGTAATAGATCGTCGGTGCCCCCGGCCATGTCATCTGGATCACCGCGCCGGAGCGGAAGGTTCCGTAATTCACGCCGATCTCCGCTTTCTCCGCATCCTCCGGCTTATAAAGCCGTCCCACGACGCGGTTCGTCCTCGTGAGGAATCGCGAATGGTCATGGTTTGAAAGTTCATTCATCGCCGCATAGAGAGATCCCGTCTGCATCCGGCTCATGTTGGAGAGCATGGAGCACATGAACGCCTGACTGTTGTGCAGAAGGTGGTCATCCTTCCGCTCGCTGTGCTTTTCCAGACCGGTCAGGAACCAGGATACCGGTTCCATGAACGCGTCATAATTCATCACCGTATCCCACTGGTCCCCGGAAAGCCATGTTGTGGCATCCCCGTAATGTTCCGCCAGGATCAGCGCGTCCGGATTCGCCTCCTTTACGACCTTCCGGAAATCTCTCCAGAACCGGTGGTTCATCTCCGGCGAATGACCGAGATCCGCCGCCACATCGAGACGCCAGCCATCGATCGAGTACGGCGGGGAAAGCCACCGTTTCGCGATATCGAGCACATACTGATACAGCTTTTCCGATCCCTCATAATTTAATTTCGGCAGCGTGTTATGTCCCCACCAGCCTTCGTAGGAGTCATTGTCCGGCCAGCCGTTCGCATCCTTAAACAGAAAGAAATCCCGGTACGGACTGTCCGCTGAGAGGTATGCACCCGGCTCATACCCGCCGTCCTTCTCATAGATCTTCTCCCGGTCCATCCACTTGTTGAAAGACCCGCAGTGATTAAAAACTCCGTCCAGGATGATCCGCATGCCCCGCTTGTGGACTTCCTGCACAAAACGGGCAAAAAACGCATCACTCGCCGCCAGGTTCTCCCGGTCGGAGGTCCGCACGGAATACCGCTTCGCATTGCGGTTATCCGACGCATCCGCCGCCACAAGTTCCCCTTCATCCTTCACGATCACCCCGTAATGAGGATCGATATGTTCATAATCCTGGCAGTCATACTTGTGATTCGACGGGGACACAAACACCGGGCTTAGGTAGAGCACTTCCACCTTCAGGCTCTGCAAATAGTCGAGTTTGTCCCAGATTCCCTGGATGTCGCCGCCGTAAAACCGGTCCACATCAAGGACGGAAAGCCGCTCATTCCATTTTTCCACCTTCGCCACCGGAAATCCGATGTAGACATATTCGTCTCCCAGGACATCGTTCGTCGGATCCCCGTTATTAAACCGATCCACGAAGATCTGGTACATCAGGGCGCCTTTCGCCCACTCCGGTACATGGAATCCAGGTGTGATCACAAACGGAGCGTCCATCCCTCCCGGCTCCGACACACCGAGGCGGTTATAGTGACAGACTTCGTCTCCTTTTACAACCTCAAAATCATATATCAACGGGGTCTCCCCCAGTTGGATCGTTCTCTCATAAAAATCAAATCTTCCGGCCGTCTCCGCCTTCTCAAGCTCCAGCCGCCTGCACTCATTCCGGTTTCCGCCATCACGGATCACCGCGTATACATGGTCCACGTCCCCGGCCCCGGTCCGGAATCTTATCTTAACATTCTCCCCGCACTCCGGCTCTTCCGGGATGCGGTACTCTCTCGTTCCATCGCTGAAAAGTGCCGCCTTCAACATTTTGAATGGCCTCCTTGTTGGTCTGATGCAGCCTCTCTTGCGATATCCGGGCTGCATTTTCTGTATCTGTTCTCACTCATTTCTCACAAATGTTATTATACAGGATTATATCCCCATTTGCACGTTTTTTCTGAAAGTTCACTCCGGCGATCCTCAAAAACTGTTTTTGCAGATTAAAAAGAATGTGCCTCGGCACATTCGGGCGCCTCGCGCGGTCGCTTGCGACAACCTTCATCTTCGCGCGAGTGCGCATCTTAGGCACGCAGTGCCTTTTAGGTTAACCGGAAGTTCCATCGGAATTTCCGGTTAACCTAAAAATCTGAAGCTCCCGCACGGCACAGCAGGATCCTCAGATTTTTTCTTTAAAAATGGGCAGAAAGAAAGCCAGCGGGGGGAACCACTGGCTTTCTTCCGGAAAAGGTATTATGTCTCTTATGGGGTATAGCAAAAACTATATAATGTATTGGGGGGTTACGAGTAGTAATATAGCATAGGAGTCCGGATAAGTGTGCACAAACATTTAAAAACATGAAATTTTTTTTTGTTCATATTGCCACCGCCCCGGTTTTCTTTGTGCATTTTTGTTATTGCAAGTAAAAAATCGACGTTTGCCTGCATTTCTTTTGCACAAACGTCGATTTACTTAAGTTTCTAAAATTTTCTGTTGTGAGATCTTCTGCCGGGGTGCAAATCCGAAACCTTACTCTAACTCCGTCTTCTCCGTTCCCTCAACGAACAGGCTGTCAAACTCTTCCTGTCCGATCTTTTCCTTTTCGATCAGAAGAGCAGCACACTTATGAAGGATGTCCTCATGTGCCAGGATGATCTCCTTCGCCTTCGCATAGCACTCATCGATGATCCTCTTGACCTCGCTGTCGATATCGGAAGCAACACGCTCACCGTAAGATCTCGTATGCGCCAGATCTCTTCCGATGAAGACTTCGTCATCGTCGCTGCCGTAGTTGATCATTCCGAGCTTCTCAGACATTCCGTACTGGGTTACCATCGCGCGGGCGATCGCAGATGCCTGCTTGATATCCTGGGATGCCCCCGTCGTCACGTCTCCGAAGATGATCTCCTCCGCGATCCGGCCGCCGAGAGAAACCATAATGGTCTCCAGCATCTTATTCTTTGTGTTGAACATCTCGTCCTTCTCAGGAAGCGGCATCGTATATCCTGCCGCGCCCATTCCGGTCGGGATGATGGAGATCGTGTGGACCGGTCCGACATCCGGGAGTTCATGGAACAGGATTGCATGACCTGTCTCATGGTAAGCTGTGATCTTCTTTTCTTTCTCGGAGATCACCTTGCTCTTCTTCTCCGCGCCGATCCCGACTTTGACGAACGCCTGCTCGATATCAGCCTGGAGAATATAGCGGCGCGCCTGCTTTGCCGCAAGGATCGCAGCCTCGTTTAAGAGGTTTTCCAGATCTGCTCCGGTAAATCCGGCCGTCGTCTGTGCTACTTTCTCTAAGTTCACATCGTCGCCCAGCGGTTTTTCCTTCGAGTGAACCTTTAAGATCTCCTCGCGTCCGCGGATATCCGGTTTTCCGACTCCGACTTTCCGGTCGAAACGGCCCGGACGCAGGATCGCCGGATCCAGGATGTCCACGCGGTTTGTCGCCGCCATCACGATAATTCCTTCATTGACTCCGAAACCATCCATCTCAACGAGGAGCTGGTTTAACGTCTGTTCACGCTCGTCATGTCCGCCGCCCATACCGGTACCGCGGCGTCTCGCAACGGCATCGATCTCATCGATAAAGACGATACACGGAGCGTTTTTCTTCGCATCCTCAAAAAGATCGCGGACACGGGAAGCGCCGACGCCGACGAACATCTCGACGAAATCTGATCCGGAGATCGAAAAGAACGGAACTCCCGCCTCACCGGCAACCGCCTTCGCGAGAAGTGTCTTACCGGTTCCCGGAGGTCCTACCAAGATCACGCCCTTCGGGATCCTGGCACCGACATCCGTATATTTCTTCGGATTTTTCAGGAAATCAACGATCTCTTCCAGTTCTTCCTTCTCCTCCTCGAGTCCTGCGACCTTGGAGAAATTCACGGAATTCGTCCGGCTCATCTTCGCGCGGCTCTTTCCAAAATTCATCATCTTGGAGTTTCCGCCGCCTCCCCCGCCGACTCTCGCGTTCATGAACATAAACATGAACATGATCACGACGGCGCTCAAAGCGACCGGGATAATGACAGACATCAGGTAGTTCTCCTGTGGGACATTCTCAACGACGTAGTCGATGGAATTGTCCTGGAGAAGTTTTTCCGCGTCCTTGACATCGGATACTGCAACCGTTGCCCGGTCCCCGCTCTTTAAAAGGATATCCAGGGTACCTGTCGGCGGCTGCTGGTTCTGATTGATCTCCACGGATTCGATCGTCTTATTCTCGACGGCCACCATAAATTCCTGGTGGGTCATCTCCTGGCTGAATAAGCTCCCCTGGCTCGTCAGGCTGGACGCGAACATGATGAGCGCGATCACAAGCAGGACAAGGCCAAGTCCGCGGAACTGCTGGTTCTGTTTCAACTTGGGGTGCCTCCTTACTGCTGCTCCACAACGCCGATGAACGGAAGGTTGCGGTATTTCTGGTCATAATCGAGGCCATAGCCTACAACGAACTCATCCGGGATCGTAAAGCAGGTGTAATCAACCTTCACCTGTTTCTTGACACGGCGCTCCGGTTTGTCGAGCAGTGTGCATAAGTGGATGGAATTCGGATTTCTCTTGTGTAAGATATCGATCAGGTATGCGAGAGTCCGTCCGGAATCGATAATATCTTCGACGATCAGGACATTCTTTCCCTCTAACGGCTGATCTAAGTCTTTTACGATCTTTACAACGCCGGAAGACTGGGTTCCGCTTCCGTAGCTGGATACGGACATAAAGTCAAGCGTTACCGGAACGGTCAGGCGTTTTGCGAGCTCGCAGGTAAAGAATACGCCGCCCTTTAAGATGCAGATCAGGTGAACTTCTTTTCCTTCATAATCCTTATTGATCTGGTCCGCGATCTCTTTGATCCGCTTGTCTACTTCTTCTTCACTTAATAATACACGAATTTTATCAGCCATGGTCTTCTCCTTTGCAATTCCAGATGCCTGCTCTCCCACCGCCGTCTTCCGACCGGTCTCCCCCGTCAGGCAGGATCATCTCCGCCTCCAGGACACGTTCAGTCTCATCTGTTATTTTATAATAATCACTGATCCGGTATCCGATCACCCATAATATATGGTCTCCGTCCGCCAGGACCGGAATTCGGTCCCGCTCTTTTTCCGGGATCTTTTCATCGATCATAAACCTTCCGAGCTTCTTTTTTCCTCCGCCGGAAAGTGTGAAATAATCCCCGTTTTTCCTGTATCGTATGGATAATCCATCTTTTATTTTATCATAGTCAAACCATTTCGTATACTGGTTTTTCGGAATTTCCAGTTCTTTTTTCCGTTGGGTGACATGAAGGCGGATCATGGTCGGACCGAGCTGCAGGATCTTTCTCTCTCCCGCTTCCGGATCGATCTTCTTTTTTTCTGTATCCAAAAGCGCTTCGCAGGATAAAGTTTTCAGACCTGCCATTTTCACCTCTGTGCATTCCAGGTCCTCTGCATTTTTCCTGAATTTATAGGCCGAAATGTCCCCAGTCTTCTCTCTTCTTTCTTTTTCTCCCACCTGGCACACTTTCCGGATCTCCAATGTCTCATACCCGCGGACCGCCTGCAGACCATACGGAAGGTCCGCAATACAGCCGCCGCCCGGACCGGAAAGATCCATGACCAGCCGGATGTGACGCTCCGTGATGTCTTTCGCCTTCCCGGCGGCATTTAAGATCATTCGGCGGATGATGTAGGTTTTTAAGATTTCGGGCTGGGGATCAAGGATTTCGGTGCGGATCTTTACAGAATTTCCGGTTCGGCTCTTTTCCTTCCGCTCACTTTCCCTTAAGACCCGCTCCGCTTCCGCCTCGAAATACGCATCCGCTTTGGCAGCAAACTCCGACACCGCCAGGATATGTTCCGCCGCCCGGCTGTTGATATTCTCCGTCACCCAGGGCAGGAGCTCGTTGCGGATCTTATTTCTTGTGTAATCATTCTCCTTATTTGTGGAATCTTCACACCAGGAATGTTCCCGTGATGTCAGGTATTCCTCGATCTCTTTCCGGGAGACGCATAATAATGGGCGGATGATCTCCTCTCTCACCGGCCGGATTCCCGAGAGCCCGGGAAGTCCGCTCCCGCGGAAGAGATTTAAGAGCACCGTCTCCGCATCATCGTCCTCATGATGGGCGACGGCGATCTTCGCACAGCCGTATTTTTCCGCCGTCTCCTTCAGATGGCGGTAGCGCAGGATCCGCCCGGCTTCCTCCGTCGACAACCCGTGATCCGCGGCATATGATCCTACTTTCTCATGCACCACGGTAAGCGGAACCCCCATCCGCCCGCAGAGTTCCTTCACGAACCGCTCATCCCGGTCCGCCTCCGCGCCGCGGATCCCGTGGTTCATATGGAATGCAGAGACATGGATCCCGAGTTCTGCTGCCAGTTCACACAAAAGCAGCAACAGGCAGACGGAATCCGCGCCGCCCGATACCGCCGCCAGGACCCCGTCTCCCCGGTCTGTCATATGATTTTTTCGCATAAAGGCAAGAACCTTCTGCCGGAACCGACCGATTCCTGCATTCATTTTTTCGTTCATTTTTTTCTCCGTTTTTCTTTTATCGCATTGATCCTATCTCTTCATCCTCAGCTTTCCCGGATTTTCACCATTCATCACACGACGGATCCATCCTGTTCCAACCTGGTCTATGAAGTTTTTCACCTGCGCTTTTACGCTCAGATCAGTAAACCCGCCTTCTGAGGGCAGCTTCCATTTCCAAATTCTTCCCGCCGCGTATCACCCGTAGATCCCGCCGACCAGCACCGTCATGTCATCACGCGGCTCTCCCTCAAACGACAGCGCAAACGTCAGGATCATCTCCGCCGTCTCCTGCACACCGGCGTCGGGCAGCCCGTCGAGGAAATCCCGGAAAGTCTGCTCCTTTTCCGCCCCCGGCATCGCATCGAGAACGCCGTCGCTCACCAGGATGATCTTGTCCCCGTCCCAGAGTTTCCGCGATATCATCACCGGCTCCACGGGATTCAAAACTCCCGCTGGAACCGTCTCCGACTCCAGGATCTCCGCCTCCCCGCCGGATCTCCGGTCCGGCAGGAGAAAGGACGCCGCCGCCCCGAGTTTCATCATTTCCAGAACACCCGTGTAAAGATTTACAAGTCCCAGATCCAGCGTCGCCGGCCGGTCGCCCATCCCGCTCAGCAAAAGCACCGTATTGATCAGCTTCAGCGTCGATCTCGCGGAGAATCCCGTGTCGAGAAGCTGTTCCGCGAGCTCCATGACCCGCCCGCTGTCCGCTCCCGCCGCCGGTCCGCTCCCCATTCCGTCTGAGAGGCTCAAAGCAACCTGCCCTGGGAGTGTGTTCCGGAACATGTAGTTGTCGCCGGAGACCTCTTCCCCCTCTTTCGGAGTCCTCGCAGCTCCAAACAACAGCCGGTAATTTCCTTTTTCGATCAGGCGCACCGTGGAAGTTTTTCTTGTGACCAGCGTCTTTCCGTTCCGCGATGGGACAAACTCCGCGCCGGCAGCCTGTCCGAACAGCGCCGCCATGTCCTTCACAGTTACACAGCGCCCGTTTGCTGTCCGCACCGTAAGGAATGCTTCCCGTCTTCCGTCCCCATACTTCAGGACCAGCATGTCCTCCAATGCAATCCTGCGTTTCCGGAATGCAGACCGGACCGCCGGGATCAGCGTCTCCGTCACGTCCGCCGCCTGCTCCATCTGTCCGGAAAACTCCCCGAGGATCCCCACCATCTCCTCAAACTGCAGCATGACTGCGTCCCGGCTCTCGAGGAACCGGTTCTTCCAGGCGAGATTCATCGTGGAGCGTCCGAGACTCCGGTTCAATTCTCTGAGATAATCCGTCTTTTTCCGACACCTGTCCAGAAACTCCCTGGGCATGTCCGGGTACTCCAGCGCACCTTTTTTCTCGAATGCGCGGAGCAGATAATATAGGAAATAATGTTCCCCGTCCTGTTCATCCAGGCCCTCCTGCTTCATGCCGCACCTGTCGCAGCTCCCACAGACCATTGATGCCGCCGATTCCAGCGCCGCGATCCCGTCCTCTCTGGAAAGTCCCGGATCTTCACCGGAATTTTTCATGATCTTTGCGAGCTGCCCCAGTGAATCCGAGATCTCCGCGAGTCTTTCCGCCGCATATCCCCCGGCTCCGGACAACTTTCTATGTATCTCCCGATCTCCAAACACAAAAATTCCCTCCTAACCTGCGTACCCTGTCACGAAAGACCATCCAGGTCTCCATGACCAGCCAAACGACGCGGAATACGCCATTTTATTATATGCAGGCAGGCGGGAAATATTTGTCGGATTCCCGTATTCAGTTTTTAAAAATTTACGACATCATCTGCGCTGATTTGAGCCAGACATTCATCCACTGTCATTTTACAGATGATGCGGCATACAAGTCTTTCAGATGATCCGCCATGAACATCAGTTGGATTCATCCGCTTTAAAAAGGATCTCATCCTTATTTACAAGTCCCAGTTTTTCTTTTGCGACTTTCTCGATATACTGTTTCGTCTGGACATACACACGGTACTCTTCGAGTTCGGCGGCTCGCGCCTCCTCCTTCGCCAACGTCTTCTCGAGTGCCTGTTCCCGCGCCTGGTATTCCAGATCACGTTCTCTCAGGGAAGTTCCGCCGATATGGACAACCACAGCAAGGCTTCCTACGACCACCGTGATCCCGATCAGCGCCATCCGGTTACCCAGACTGTTTCTCGATCTTCTTTTGTTCCGTCTGTTCCGGTTTTCTCCCATGACTCCTCGCTTCCTTCTTGATCTTGCCTTCTATCCTGATCAACCGGTCCATTCCGTTTCCCGTGCATGAACGCTCACATTCATGACAGGCAATCCATTTTCCTGTGGATTTTCCACACTCCCACATGTTTCCGGGAATGACCTTTTATTTCTACATTTCAGACTGCCTGTTTCTTCTCTTTTCTGAGGCAGTCTTTCTTTTAATTTTATACCATTTTTTCAGCTTTTTCAATAGGTGGAACACATTCCTGCTGATCATTTTATCATAAAAGATCATGCCGAAAAACACGCAGGCGATCACATAGGCACGGACGATCCCGCTGTTCTCATAAAACAGCAGAAGAAAGGTCATGACAGCTGCGCAGATCCAGTAAAAAAAGTCCTCGATCCCCGTCCAGACCAGCCCGTGCGGAACAAAAAAGCGGAACCATCTTAACAGATCATAGCTTGCCATCAGAATGCATCCCAGCACGAAACTCATCCAGACAAGTCTCACTTCCATGGCAAGATATGTGCTCACTCTGCGATTCCTCCACAATTAAAAATCCATTCCGCATCGGCTTCGCCGATGGGATTTTTGCCTTCCACCCCATGTTTTATTACGGTCAGCGCAGTAAGTCTGCAGACCTACTGAATCGTTACTATTATTTAAACAGTTTCGCCCAGAAGCTTCCCCCGCTCTTCGTGCCGCCGCCCGCCGAGTACACAAGGCTGTCCGTCCTACCCTCAATGTCGATTTCGCCCTTTTCCAGGCTCAGCCTGTTCACATGGAGGTCTTTCCCCTTGATGGTCAGAAGTCCCATGTCCGTGTCCAGCACGATGGTATTCTCATCGAACGAGATCACATCCAGGATCCCCGTGAGATTTCCCTGATCCCGGTTATTCAAAACGATCTTATGCGCCATTCCCGGATTCTCTTCCATAAAGCACCTCCCGCATGTAAATCTGCCGCAAGCGACCGCGCCCGACGCAAAAATGCGCCGGCGTACATTCTCTTTTATATATATGATGGGAATAAAAATTTATGCCCACAGGCAGCGATCTCCGGGATGCCTTTTTCCCGGGGCATAAAGAAAACCTCACAGACTTATCGCCGTGAGGTTCCTTATTAAATATATTCGAACATTTCCTTCGTATCTTCCTTGCGGATCGTCTCCTGCACACTCGTCACACGCACCTTCACGGCCTTTGTTCCGAATGCGACCTCGATCACATCCCCGACCTTCACTTCCGCGCTGGCTCTCGCGACCTTGTCATTTAACATGACACGACCGCTGTCGCACGCCTCGTTTGCCACGGTTCTCCGCTTGATGATACGGGATACTTTCAGATATTTGTCTAACCGCATAACTGCTCCTTTTCGCGGCGATACCGCCGCCAGAATTCCTGCTGCCCGCCCCGGGCGGACACGTTTTCCCGGAAACAATAACCCCTCCGCAACGCACGTTCGCATCACAGAGGGGATTCACATGACCCGTCGCGATCAGGTCAAATTTATAAGTCAGTTCATTCCGAAAACAGAATTAAGCGTTTACCATATCCTTTAAAGCCTTACCAGCTTTGAATTTCGGGTTCTTGGAAGCTGCGATTGTGATCTTCTCACCTGTAAGCGGGTTTCTTCCCTCTCTTGCTTCTCTCTCGGATACTTCGAATGTACCGAAACCAACTAACTGTACTTTCTCACCTTTAACTAACTCTGCTGCAATAACATCTGTGAAAGCCTTCAGTGCCTTCTCAGCATCTTTCTTGGAAAGTTCTGCCTGCTCAGCAACTGCTGCGATTAATTCTGTCTTGTTCATTTGTTTTATTTCCTCCTAAAATTCATTTCAAAACCCGCGGACAAAGCCTGCCCGAAGGACCTTTGCATTGCACTCTTACATTTATATATGTTTCTGCATTCTTTGTCAAGGAGTTTTGCCCGATTTTACCGTGTTTTTCAGCGTTTTTCCCTTCCCGTACACACGTCTTCCCGGACATGCACAGGAACCGCATTTTGTCAATGCTTTCCGGCCTTTTTCTTCATTTCCCGTTCCTGTTTTTTGATCGCTTCCCAGAGATCTTTCTCATCCTCGACCTCCGGAATTTCACCTCCGAAGATCCTCGGATGACGGCGGATCATCTTCTCGCAGATCCCATTTACCACATCATCCACGGTGAAATTTCCGCGCTCCGCCTCGATCTCACTGTGGAACATGACCTGGAACAGGACATCCCCGAGCTCCTCACAGAGATTTTCCGTATCCCCGCTATCGATCGCCTCCAGCACCTCCGCACATTCCTCCACGAGATGCTTTTTTAGCGTCTCATGATCCTGCGCCCGGTCCCAGGGACAGCCGTCCTCTGCACGCAGCGTCTTCATGATCTGCTTTAAATCTTCAAACGTATGCATGATGATTTCCTCATTTCTTTTTCATTTTTGCGATGTATAAATTCACCCTGTTTCCACATACTACCCATAAGGCACACAATATGGGAAACATGGTATGTGATATGCAGGAGGAATAAACGTTATGAAAGCTACTGGAATTGTAAGAAGAATCGATGATCTCGGCCGTGTAGTCGTTCCAAAGGAAATCCGGCGGACTCTGCGTCTCCGGGAGGGAACTCCGCTTGAGATCTTTACCGACCGTGAGGGAGAGATCATTCTGAAAAAATACTCACCGATGATGGAACTGAACGCGTTCGCAGGTCAGTACGCGGACGCGATGGCCCAGTCGACCGGGCTTCTCGTATGCATCACGGACCGGGACCAGGTAGTCGCGGCGGCGGGCGGAGCGAAAAAGGACTTTTTCCAAAAACCGATCAGCCGGGCGCTGGAGCATGTGATCCAGGAACGCACCGTCATCCAGGCAGGAAAAGAGGACCGAAACTTCACGCCTGTAACCGACGATGACGGGGACAGCATCACAGCCCAGGTGATCACACCGATCATCTGCGAAGGCGACGCCATCGGAGCCGTCATTATCATGAGCCGGGAGCCGCGCGCAAAATTTTCAGATCCGGAACTGCGCCTGGCGGCAACAGCTGCCGGTTTCCTCGGGCGGCAGATGGAAAGCTAAGGAAGCGCCGGGATCTCAAACGTCAGGAATTTCATCCCCTGATAAAGCTTTGAAGCGGTTGTCGTGACTGCGAGAACCTTTTTCCCGCTGCGGACGACCGTATCCCAGAAAAAAAGCGGCATTCCGGCAGGACCATCCCCTTCTCCGGTCATCATGGAGACATCAATATCTCCCGTGAGCTCCGGCTGAAGATAGATGTCCACGCCCGTCGGCTTCTCCGGGAAATTCCGGCTGATATAGTCATGGATCAGGCTGGTCGATAATTCCGCACAGTCGAAGGTGTGTCCGCCGCATACAGACAGCGGGATATAAGTAAAATCCATCTCCGAAGTCTTCCCGCCATCCCTGATACAGCGGACGATCTGATAGACATAGCTTCCCGCGTCAAGACCGAGCTTCCGGCATAGAACGGGATCCGCAGAGATGATCCTGTTCTCCAGGAGCGTGTGCGGTTTCTGTTCCGCTTTTTCCGGTGAAGCAAGCCGTATCCCGCCGCCGAAAGCAATCGTTCTCGATGCGGAAGCGGCGGAGCCAGCCTGCGCGTCCGAAAAACCATCCGTCTCTTCCGAAATTTCCGGGTCGTCCCTCCTTACAAAGGTCCCCTTTCCCTGTCTGCGGACGAGAATCCCGCGGGCGGTAAGCTCTTTGATCGCGGTCGTGACCGTGATCCGGCTCACCCCAAACATCCGGACAAGCTCCGCTTCCGATGGGATCCGGTCACCTGTCTTCAGACGGCCATTCCGGATCTCGCTTATAATATGATCTTCGATCTGTACATATTTCGGGGTGTAGAGTTTCTTGTCATCCGACTCCACTTACTTCGCCTCTTTCTTTTTCGAGTTTCCATAAATATACACCATAATGGAAGCGATCGCAACCAGGGCGCCGCCAAGGATCGAGGTATGTTTTACAGGCTCTCCGAGAACCACTGCTCCGAGAAGAATGCTGAACAGAATTCCGGAATAATTGTAGATACTGATCTCGGATGCCGGAGCAAAACGGTATGCGTATGTGATAAATACCTGTCCGAAAGAGCCGAAGAGACTGATCAGCATCAGGAGCAGGAACTGGCGCAGATCCGGCATGACAAAGTTTCCGATCACGAACGGCAGGGAACCGAACACGCTGAATGTAGAAAAGTGCATGATGACGGTAATTCCATCGACTTTTCCTTTAAAATACCCTAAAAACGTGTACGCAATTCCCGATGTGATCGCGGAAAGGAGCGCAACGATCAGCGGAAACGGATCAGACTGGAAGCTCGGACGGAATACGATGAATGCGCCGAGCACAGACAGGACCAGCGCCGGGATCTGGATCGAGGAAAGCTTCTCCTTCATGAACACAGCTGCAAGCAGAGTCACGAAGATCGGAGAGAGCTTATTTAACACTGTGACATCGCCCTGCGCCGCATGGCTGGATGCGTAGAACAGGGTAATCAGCCCAAGGAATCCGAAGAACGAACGGCCAAAGAGATACGGCTGATACTTTTTCGGACCATAATAAGAACCATGTTTCTTCCTGATAATGAAGAAAGAAACGATCAGGATGAAGAGATTGCGGACGCAGATCTGCTCCATCGTCGGAATTTCCCGGCTCATGCGGACAACCACCTGCATGGACGCAAAGGAAAGTGCGGACAGGATCATAAAGAGGATGCCCTTTTGTTTTTGTGTGATATTCATGATGTCCTCCTGAAAATTTAATAAAGAAGTTCGTTCCCTGACACATGAAAATTTTTCTCAATTATCATGTTGACATGTCAAGTTGTGTGGCATATGCAAGTATACACCTGTCTGTGTCTTTCGTCAATTCCTGTCTCCTCGTGACCACCTGCAGCCGGTTCACGCTTCTTGGGAATCTGCTTTCGGCTGCCGGTTTCATCGAAATTCCCTTCTGATCTGGGATGGGGATACAAAATGAGCTGCCGCACATTAATGCGACAGCCCTTTCACACGATCTTACTTTTTTATTTTACTTCCACCAGCTCGATCTTAAAGTTCAGCTCTTTTCCTGCCATCTCATGGTTCGCGTCGAGAGTGATCATCTTCTCATCTTTTGCGGTAACCGTTACCGGGAACGGCTGGCCGCTCTGGTTTGTAAGGTATACCTTCTGGCCGACTTCCAGGTCCTCAGAACCCGGGAGATTTGCGATCTCAAGTGTGAGGATCGCGTTCGGATTCGGCATTCCGTAAGCTTCCTCCGGCATCAGATGGATCTCTTTGATCTCGCCGACTTCCATATCTGCGACAGCCGCATCAAATCCTTTGATCATCTGGCCTGCACCGCATACGAACTCCAGCGGCTCTCCACGATCGTAGGAAGAGTCAAACTGTGTACCGTCGTTAAAAGTTCCTCTGTAATGGGTCCGGCATGTCTTTCCGACATTGCGTCCTGTCATTGTATCCATTTTAAGTTCCTCCAATATTCTCTGTGAGTAACTTTCCAGCGCCTTCACGATTTCCCGGCAAAACTATCTTCCGGATTCGCTGCATAGGTCTGCTGAATCATTATCTCCATGATCTTTAATCTCATTCAGTATACCCGGTAAAGAGAATATTAGCAACCGGTTTTCCGCGTCTTCTCACATCCTGAAAATTACGTTCTCACAAAATCCATGGCTTTGATCCAGGCTGTCGGATCTTCCAGCCGCAGATTACCGCCCATCAAGATCCGTTCAGCCCTGTCTGTTCTTTTTCCTTTCCAGTTCTTTCTCCTTCTGCCGCTCCTCTTCCAGTCCCGGAGACCACAGCGGCTCCTCATTCTCATCGAACACGATCTCCATCACATCCTCAACGCGGCAGTCCAGTATCCTGCACAAAGTTTCTACGGTATGAGTTGAAATATATAAATTTTTCCGCAGTCTGTTCAACTGACCGTTGCTGATCCCGTATGTCTTGATCAGGCGGTACTGGCTGATCCCTTTTCTCTGCATTGTCTCCCATAATCTCGTATATTTAACCATACTGTTTCCTCCTTTGTATCATTGAGCACCGTCGTTGTCTGCAATTCCTGTCAACATCCGAAAGAATCCGGCTTTTTTCCTTATATTTTCACAAACTTCCGACAATATCTTCTATTCTCTACTATGGCGGCTCTTTCGCCGCATTATATAAGGAAAGGAGGCATTCCTCATGATCGATTACAGTCCACTCTGGAACACCTTAAGATCAAAGCACATCAGCCAGTATCGCCTGGTCCGCAGCTATCATTTCAGCTCCGGCCAGCTTCAGCGGATCCGGAAGAATGAGCATATCTCCACTCATACTCTGGAAACTCTGTGCAGGATCTTAAACTGCAGTGTCGCAGACATCGTACGCATCTCATTTTGAGCCCGGCGAGAAAGAGGTTTAAAAACGGCTGGTCTTTATCGGAATCATTTTCCGGTAAAGATCAGCGTCCGTGAACCTGTTTTTCGCTCTTTTCGTCCTCGAAGGAAACTTCCATTACATCCTCGATCCTGCAGTCTAAGATCCTGCAGAGCGTCTCCAGCGTATGTGTAGAGACATATGTATTCTTTTTCAGACGGCTCATCTGACCGGAGCTTAAGCCAAACTCCTTGATCAGCCGGTACTGACTGATCTTTCTCTTTTCCATGGTCTCCCACAGGCGATTGTAACTTACCATTTTCTCCTCCGCACACGGCAATCCGGCACACGTTTCAGCCGAACAGATACAGGCCGAACAAACACTTTTCCTGATATCATCTATATACCATACATTGACACTATTTGTATATTGTCCATAATTGGACTATATATTTACCACACTTGGACAAGGCGGCATTATCAAAACGGCCGGCCAGCCATTCCTGACTGACCGGCAACCATACTCACTGATCACACAATTGCAGGCACCGCACCTGCCGCTTTTTCATTTTCCCTGTTATCTTAATTGCCCGCGCACCGGCAGCCAGGCTCACCTTCCGTCCTGCTCTCCTTTTCGGCTTCCTTCTCCATCTGAAGCACCTGACATTCCAGCTGCAGTTTCTCCCGGTTCCAGCGGTAGATCGTCGACTGCTCCGCCGAACAGTTCCGCTCTCCTCTCACCGTCTCGATGATCGCCTCCCGCGCATAGTGCTTATGCGGGAGCATAATATCAGGAAGATGCAGGTGGATGCGTCCGCATATCTTGCATTTGTACCGGCGCAGAACAAACATCTGTACCGTCCCGTCGGACAGGATCAGCTTTCTTCTTTTACTGTCCCGGACCGTCATAGCTCCACCACAATGCGGGCATTCCGGAGCGCTCGATGGAATAATATAATACATTCCATTACGCTCAATTTTCGTGTACTTGTTTGATACGATCATATGTATTCCTCCTCCATTCGTTGTCTGTCAGGACCCCATCGCCTTTCGATTTGATCAAAAACCCGTATCCCGGTCTCATGGGGTGTTGAGCCCGGAACAGCGCCCGCAAACTTATTGATCATGTCATAAGATCCCGTTATCCCGCCTCACGAAAAGCCGCTGCCCGACGTCGTTTTCCGCATATATCCGACGCCGGTTCCCGCCCTTCCCGACAGGATCCGTTTTCCCTTAACATGTTCCATTAATATAAACGTAAGAAAATCGAAAATGTGACAGGAAAAATGAAAAAAGTTGAATTTTTTTTGACCAGGAAGAGATTCTTGCTTACGGGGTTGCATTTTGCAAGAAACGGTGTAATGTAATTGTTGAGAAGCTGAACAGATAAACTAAAAAAAGTGCCAAGTCAAAAGTTATCCTTTACGACTCGACACTTTTTATTTTCTTTACTCCACCGTCACACTCTTCGCCAGATTTCTAGGCTTATCCACATCCAGTCCCTTTGCGACAGATACATAGTATCCAAGCAGCTGCAGCGGGATCACCGCCAGACTCGCCGCGAATAACGGCTCCGTCTTCGGAATATAGATCACGAAATCAGCGCTGTCCTCGATACTGTAGTTTCCATACGTCGTGAGCGCCATCAGGTACGCCCCGCGGCTCTTGCACTCGACCATGTTGCTGACCGTCTTCTCATAGAGATTCTGCTGCGTCAGAACGCCGATCACAAGCGTTCCCGGCTCGATCAGGCTGATCGTCCCGTGTTTCAGCTCCCCGGCCGCATACGCCTCAGAGTGGATGTAACTGATCTCCTTCATCTTTAAGCTGCCTTCCATGCTGACCGCATAGTCAAGCCCGCGCCCGATAAAGAACATATTCTGCGCATTCATCTGCTTTGCGGCAAACCACTGGATCCGCTCCTTGTCCTCGAGAAGCTTTTCGATCTTCTCCGGGATCGTCTGCAGCTCCGCAAGAAGCTCCGCCGTCCGGTCCTCATCGATCACACCGCGGACACGCGCAAACTCTGTTGCAAGAAGATACGAGGCGATCAGCTGTGTGCTGTACGCCTTCGTCGTCGCAACCGCGATCTCTGGACCTGCAAGTGTATAGAAGACATGATCCGCCTCACGCGCGATCGTGGAACCGACCACGTTGACGATCGCCAACGTCTTCACACCATGTGCCTTCGCCTCACGCAGCGCCGCAAGACTGTCCGCCGTCTCCCCGGACTGGCTCACGATGATCACCAGGGAATTCGGTGCAAACAAGAGTCTCCGATATCGGAATTCCGAAGCGAGCTCCACACGGACCGGGATCTGCGCCAGCTCCTCGATCACATACTGTGCCGCAACGCCGACATGGTAAGCCGATCCGCACGCCACGATATAGATCTGTCCGAGTTTCGCGATCTCCTCCTCTGAAAGCCCGACTCCGCTCAAGTCGATCTTTCCGTCCTTCACGACAGAATTGATCGTATCACGGATCGCCTTCGGCTGCTCATGGATCTCCTTGATCATAAAGTGCTCATAGCCGGCTTTCTCTGCCGCCTCGGCATCCCACTGGATCTCCACCAGATCTTTTTCGATCTCGTCCCCGTCAAGGTTATAGAAGGTCACTTTCCCCTTCTGGAGACGACACATCTCCATATTTCCGATATAATAAACACTTCTCGTATACTTTAAGATTGCCGGAACATCCGAAGCGACAAACGACTCGCCATCCGCCACGCCGATGATCATCGGGCTGTCCTTTCTCGCCGCGTAGATCTCCTCCGGATAATCCTTGAACATGACTGCAAGCGCGTAGGAACCGCGGATCCGCACCATCGCGTGGTTGATCGCATCCACCGGAGTATGCTCATATTTCTTATAATAGTAGTCGATCAGCTTGATCGCAACCTCTGTATCCGTATCGGAATAAAACGTATATCCCTTATTCTGAAGCTTTTCCCGGAGTTCCTGGTAATTCTCGATAATTCCATTATGAACGCCGACGACGTTCCGGTCATCGCTGCAATGCGGGTGCGCATTCAGCTCACTCGGCTCCCCGTGCGTCGCCCAGCGCGTATGACCGATCCCGCAGGTTCCCTGCATCGCCATTCCATCATTTGTCTTCTCTGCGAGAACGCGGAGACGTCCCTTCGCCTTGACGATCTCCACATCCTTCTCCCCGTCGCGGACCGCAATTCCCGCCGAGTCATATCCGCGATACTCTAATTTCGCAAGTCCCTCAAGCAGGATCGGGGCCGCCTGTCTATGTCCTGTAAATCCAACAATTCCACACATATGTAAATCTTCCTGTCTTTCAAATTTTTATTTCCTGTCCGACGACAGTTATCCCGATTATATCATTTTCCGGCGGTCCATACAATAATATTAGAAAAATGATGAATTTCCTAAATCTTTCTGCCTTCCTAATTCTTTTCTTAGAATCACACCTTAATAAACTAATGCATACTACTTTAATCTTCTTGCTTTTTCAGGATTGAAACCAACTTCGCAATGCAGCAATAATAAATGAATATATTTAAATTTATTTTTTTGTAATTTGCTTTCCCTTTTTTACATTATTTTTGTTTACTGTTCCAATCCATACTCCTGTTTTTTTATCCAATTTCATCTCATATGCAGTCGGAACACTAATATGATTACTCTTTAGTCTTTTTAAGAGCTCCATATTCTTAGTTTTTCCACTTTTAGTAAATCTATGGTTCTTCTCTCCATTGGGAATAAGTGCTATTTTCACCCCATCATTAGTTATTTTAATTTCAATCTGTCTGCTGTCTATTTCTCTGTTAAGTTTACCATTTAAAACAATATTTCCGTCTGTATGAATATACGTATAATATGAAGTGTTCTTTTCTTCCGGCATCAGTGTTATAAATTCCGCTAACATAGCCTGTTTTTTTTCTTCTTTCAACTGATAAACTCCTCTGACTCGTGAATATATTTCACTGCCATTAACTCTTAATTGATAAATAGCCATTTTTAAAGTGCTACTTTGCTTATCGACTTCTATTCCCTCTTCGCGTAAGCGACTTCTCATTTCATCTGAAGTATGCTCCATTCCATCTGATAATAAATCTAATATAATGCTTTTTGTCTTTGCTGTTTTTGATATCATTCTATAAATCCACCTTCTGAACTGGTTTATATAATTCTAAAGCTACAATAAGCTGAAGAAACTTATCATAGCGTACTAAATTTTCATTTTTTTCAAAACGACTTAATTGCCTTGGTGAATAGTCCGTTTCATCCGCTAATTCTTCCAGTGTCTTTCCTATTCTCTGTCTCGCATTTTTTATTTCTTCTCCTGTGATCATTTCTTATACCTCCTGTCACCCGCTTTGGTTGTAGTTTAGATTATACCTTACACAGGAAAAAAACGGAACGTCAATACTGTCATATTTGACCTTATTTTTTATTGGTTGCTGTTTAAACAAACTTTTTATTGACCAAGCTAGAGTAAAACACTAGATTTCTTTTACCTAATACGTTTTTAAACTATACACCATACTACTTGTCTTGTCCATAACATTGTAAACGCTCCATACCAAGTACCCTATAAGCTAAAAGCCGCTTCCGCGGCTCTGCTTCATTGCTTTTTCGGTTTTCTGACAACGTCCGGCAACTTTTCCGACCATGGAAGCAGGTCATCTAAGAATGACCGGTCGCTGTCATCCATGCGCTTGGGGATCTCTGTCAGAAGGTGTTCAAAGTATTCGTATGGTTTTAGGTTATTCGCTTTTGCCGTCTCTGCGATGCTGTAAATAATCGCGGATGATTTCGCACCATTGATCGTATCGATCATCTGCCAGTTCTTCTTTCCAACACAGAATCCGCGGATCGCGTGCTCAGAGGCGTTATTATCCATAGGGACATCCCCATCTGTCAGGAAAACCCGGAGATATTTTTCCTGATTCAGAGCGTAACTGAAGGCATCCTTCAGCTTTTCTGTTCCGACCTCGCTTTCATGCTGCTTTAGGTACGCAAACAAAGCGTCTACCAGTGGCTTTATAGCCACCTGACGCTGGGAAAGCCGTTCTTCCGATGAGAGATCCTTTAGCTTTCCTTCTTTTCTGTAGATCGTCTGGATCTGCTTTAAGATCAAATAGGATGCGGATTCTTTTTGGCGTTCTTTCGGTACTACTGCAAGCGCTTCATCAAAGCGCCTGCGGGCATGGACCCAGCACCCGGCTATCGTCAGGTCTTCACGCTCTTTTTCCAGTGTATGGTAGACCTGATAGCCATCCGTCACGCAAATGCCGGAATAATTCTTTAGGAATTCCCGGGGATGAGAGGCATTTCTTGTCCGCTGATACTCATAAAGGATGATCTGTTTTTCCGGATACATGTGGCCAGAACGGTACACCCACATATAACTCTTGGAACCGGCACTGCGGCCATCCCGGTTTACCAATACCGGTGTCTCATCAGCCTGGATGACATGATAGCTGTAAAGCAGCGAATGAAGGTGATCATACAAAACGGCGAGATATTCTTCTCCCAGCCGGATCATCCAGTTCGCCATGTTCTGCCTGGTTATGGCAAGGCCATATCGAAGGAATTCCTGTTCAAGGCGATAAAGAGGGACCGCGTTTACGTATTTTCCATTCATGACCGCAGCAGCGAGCGAAGCGGATACGGGGCTTCCATGAAGCAGGCTTTTGGGATGCGTTGCTTTTATCATGTGCCCGTCTGTTTTGCTGGCATATACACCAACATGGTGCTCATCCACCTCGACTTTTGCCGGAATGAAACGATATCTGCGTGTAATAGCATCTGGAAGCTGTTTCCAGCCGTTTTCACCGAATTCTGCTGTTAATTCTTCTTCGGTCATGTAGTGGTTGATCCGATTTGTAGGAAGCCCGGACATATCCTGTGCTTTCTTACCGGTTGCTTTTTTTCTGCGTTCCGGTGCCGGCTCCAGAGTCTCTGGTTCCGGTGCCTCCAGATCACAGACAGCTTCGGCTTCATTAAAAAACACAATGGTTCCATCCACTTCAGCAAAACGGAGCTGCTGGGCATCCTCCATTTTTTCAGAGGAACGTCCAAACCGGTTCTTATTAGCCAGGATCAGCTGTTCCATCATTGCCTGCATCTTCGTATCCAGGGAATGCAGGTCGGCACTGACCTTTTCTAACTGTTCCTGTTGATTCAAAAATAACTGGATCAGCATAGATTTATCAAAGCTGTTTAACTGTTCTTCTGTGAACTTCATCGCCATGGCAGGAACTCATTTTCTTAATGAGTCCATTGTACCAGATCTGTACGTTTTCTGCCACTTGGCGCCTGTTTTCCTTTCGGCATAATGACGGTGGATAACAGTACAGAGCACCTGGGATAGCTTTTCATGATTCCAGATGTTCTGTGCTGCTATCCACAGATTCAGAACGATTTTTCTGCCCGAAACCGTGTGGTTTGATTCCTGCGGACTGAATTCTGTGGATAAGCTTTATGAAACGGAAGAGATTCTCTTTTCTTCTGTGAAATATGGAAATTTTTTTCTCCATAATGCACAAATGTTACATCAATCTTTTAGGCGGATCATTTGGCCTGATCGGATGTTTGGGGAGAATTTCAAGCCCTTGCATCAGCATCGTATACTGTTCCGGGGATATTTCCAACGCCTCTTCTACGGAACGTGGCCAGTTGAAGGCACCGTTGCTCAGTCTCTTGTAAAGAAGCAGGAACCCATCCCCTTCCCATAAGAGTCCCTTGATCCGGTCCGTCTTCTTCCCGCAGAAAAGAAAGAGCGTATTTTTATCATACGGATCGAGCTGAAACCGGAACCGGATGATCGTTGCGAGACCATCCATTCCTCTCCGCAGATCGGTATAACCAGCTGCAAGATAGATCTTTTTCAGACCTGTGGCGTCATTCAGCATTAGACAGCACCTCCAGGATACACTGAAACATCGGTGTACAAGGGGTACAAACAAGATAAAATAGAAATGAGGGGCGATAGAGCGGAAATGTCAGATTTTCCACTCTATCTGAACATGGTCGCTGGTGGCCTTGATTGTAGAGATCAAGCCATCGGCGGCTTTTCTTTTGTCGTCAAAATCTATGCTCTCCCAGTTGTCGAGATAATAGGACAACTTCTTTATCTGCTGGGGAGATATGGTTTCAACGCTCAATTCGGCGATTGCCTTTGAAATGGTCTGGCGTCGGGTGTCCAGTTCTTCAATTTTTTTGTTAGCGTAGGCAAGCAAGGTCGCATTGGCTCCGGTCAGCGTATCCAGCAGCTTTTCAATTTCTGCCTCCACCTGTGCCAGCTCCACTTGATAGGCGGTCAGTTTCGGATTGACTTTTTCCTCTCTGCCGTGGAGTATCTGAAAGTCTTTGAATTTCTCCTGCATGGCCGAGAAAATGAATTGCTCAAATTCTTCTTTGCGGAT
>NZ_WQPQ01000108.1:0-551 GCF_018785365.1 Clostridium sp. MCC344
CCTGTTGTATTTTATTGGGATAGATCCGAAACCGGTATACTACGTTCATGTTTTTTCTCCCCCTGTGTCTCGATGTACTGGCGGATCACTTCGATCGGAGCTCCGCCGGCACTCAGGAGGCAGAAGCTCTGACTCCAGAACATTTCCTTCCAAAGCTTCTGCCGGATCTCCGGATACTCTTTTTTGATCAGACGGCTGCTGGCACTTTTATAGGCATTGATAAATTTACTGAGTTCCGACTTCGGATGGGCACGGAACATGATATGGACATGGTCCTCATCGTGATTCCACTCTTCCAGGGTGATATGATATTTGGGCGCAATGTATTCAAAGATTTCTCGTGCGCGATCCGAGATCGGATCATTCAGGACCTTTTTCCGGTACTTTACGACCAGAATCAGATGATAATAGAGTAAAAATACTGAATGTGCATTATTGTCAAGTTCTCTCATATTTATCAGCATTTCTTTCTATTTCGACTGATTTAATTATATCACAAATGAGATCGTTTGTCTATTATATTTTAGAACATTTGTTCTGTTTGATCTGCA
>NZ_WQPQ01000109.1:0-361 GCF_018785365.1 Clostridium sp. MCC344
GACATAAATGTTGCGAAAGATTAGTAAATCCTGTCCCAAACTTTTGGGTCATACTGGCCCGAAGTGGTAAAAAAAGAGCAGGGCGGCAAGCCCCGCAACGGAAGCCTGCCGCCCTCGTCTTACTTTGCCACCAGCTCGGAAAGCTCCCGCAGCACCTTTGACACCTCGCCCCACAGCTTTTCATAGTCCCGCTTCAATCCGTCGATTTCCTCCGGGTACACGCCATAGGTGTGTGCGTGTACGGCGACCTGATTGAGATTGTTGGAACAGCGCCGTTGCAGAGAGATCAGCTCTTTTACGGGCGTAAGGTCGATGTGCAGGATATACCCGTTCAGAGCCATTTTCCGTACATAAGCCCCGG
>NZ_WQPQ01000110.1:0-555 GCF_018785365.1 Clostridium sp. MCC344
CTTGTAAAATTCATTCTCATTCCTCCGTATCTTCCTCCCACGGCGGGGTATCTTCGTCCTCGGGTTCCTCTGCGATCTCCCCCAGCTCCCCGTCCTCATATTCGCAGTAATCATCTTCCAAATCCGGGGCCTCATGCTTCGGCTTGTAAATCTTGAAATAGTAACCAATCCCACCGCCGGCCAGCACCACCGCACCGATCAGGAGCAGAGAGAGAAGGGGGCTGTCCTTTTTCTCCGGCTCGGGTTCCGGTACTTCCTCCACAGGTTCGGTGGGCTTTGGCTCTGGCTCCGGGGTCACTTCTTTGGGCGGTTCCTTACCCTGTTCGGCAAGAGGAAGAAGGTCGTCTGTGGTAACGGTATTGAGGAAATAGACGTTCTCGCTGGTTTTCTGTTTGTCGATCACCAGATAAAACACGCTCTCGTCTGCTGTGGTAATGATGTAAAACTCTTTACCGTCCTCGTCGGTGGCGTTGTTCACCACGGTTCCCGTCCCGTCCGGGGTAAAGGGGTTCTGTGTTTCCGGCTCCGCTTCGGTTTCCGCCGGGGCGGGAGCTG
>NZ_WQPQ01000110.1:565-1500 GCF_018785365.1 Clostridium sp. MCC344
CGGCTCGCTGCTCTGGGCGTAGGCCGGGGCTGTAAAGATCAGGCAACACAAAAGGCTGGCAGCCATCGCCGCCAGCCTGCGGTATTTAATTTTCTTCATGGGCTGTGTCCTCCTTTTCGGGTGCCTCCGGCTTCGGGTCAGTATGACCCGAAGCGGTAAGGCTGTTTTTGGGGTCGTTCAAAAAAGCCATAAGCTGGGCGGGCGTCAGTTTGAGGGAGCGCACCGCCTGCACGATCTGGCTGTTTTCTTCCTCCTGTTTCTGCTTTTCCAGCTCCCGGATTTTGGCCTGCCACTCGGCAGCCTTCTCCCGGGCTTTTTCCAGTTCCTTATCGAGCTTGTCGATCTTGTTCATGCAAGGACTCCTTTCCTCTGGCTCACAAACGCCCGAAGGCATAGAGCATCATCCCGTCGCCCACATAAATCCCCACATGGGACACAGGGCCGGGGCTGTCATAGGTTCCCGTGAAAAAGATAATGTCGCCGGGCTTTGCCTCGGAGGGGGAAATGATAGCGCACTGGTTATAAATGCCCTGCGCCGTGGTACGGGGCAGGTTGTGGACGCCGCTGGCCGTGTACACCCAGCAGACAAAGCCCGAACAGTCAAAGGAGGTGGACGGGCTGGAGCCGCCCCACACATAGGGCCAGCCGATGTACTTTGTGGCTTCTTCCATGAGCGCCGCAAAAGCCGGGTCATCCAGCGCCTCGCCGGGTATCTCATAGCTGGGGCCGGTATCTTCGCCGCCGTTGTAAATCCCTTCCCACAGATAGGGTTTGTTGCCTTTGAGCTGCTGCATAACGGTGTAGATTTCCCGCTGCTGTTCGTTAAGCCTCGGCAGGATCACGGCGGGCAGCGTCTTGTTTGTGAGGGTCACATTGAGAATGTAATACTCATAGGGGACTTCCTCGGTGGTGGTTTCCCCGGTCTCCGGGTCAGT
>NZ_WQPQ01000110.1:1510-1900 GCF_018785365.1 Clostridium sp. MCC344
CTCCCGCAGTTCGTCCTGCACCTGTTCCCGGAAATAGACATGGTACTTTGCCGAGAGATAGGACGCCAGCTCATAGGGGTTATGGCCGATCTCGTCCACGGAATAGCGGTACTCGTCATAGCCGGGATGGGTGCTTTCGATGTTCGCTACCGTCTGCGCCAGCTCGTTTTCCAGTGCCGTGTAGTCCTCGTCCACCCCCAGCAGGTCCGTATCCTCCGAGGCGTAGGAGGACACAAGAAAACAGAGCAGCAACAACAGGAGCAGGACCAGCACCGCCACGGGATGACGGGTCACAAACTGCGCCGCTCGGCGGGTCGCAGTTCCCGAAGCGGCAGCGGTTTTCTTTGCGGCCTTTGCGCCCTGTTTTGCAGCCGCCTTTGCTTCTTTGGA
>NZ_WQPQ01000111.1:0-2673 GCF_018785365.1 Clostridium sp. MCC344
GAAACGGAGCATAAGGAACTGGCACATACAAATCATAACATAGGAATCGATTTAGGACTTAAAGATTTATGTATTACTTCTGATGGGAAGGTATATGAGAATCAAAAAATTATAAAAAAATACGAGAAACAGCTTGTAAAGTTGCAAAGGCAACTGTCACATAAAGGAAAGAGAAGTAAGAACTATTATAAAACAAAGAAAAAGATAGCATTACGCCATGAGAAAATAAGGAATATGAGAAAAGATTATCTACATAAAGTTTCACATGAGATTATCAGCGAAAACCAAGTGATAGTTTCAGAGAATTTACAGATAAAGAACATGGTAAAAAATCATCATCTGGCAAAAGCCATAAGTGATGTATCATGGTATGAGCTGACAAGACAGTTAGAGTATAAGGCAAAATGGAATGGCAGGAAATACATCAAAATAGATACATTTTATGCCAGTAGTCAATTATGTTCTGTTTGCGGGTATCAGAATCCTGATACAAAAGATTTGTCAGTGAGGACATGGATATGCCCGAAATGCGGAGCAGAACATGACAGGGATATCAATGCCGCGAAAAATATACTGACAGAAGGATTAAGACAAATAGCATAAAGAAATATATAGGGCAGGGACTGCCCAAATTAACGCCTGTGGAGATAGTAGGTTACGAGGTCGATGAAGCAGGAAGCCTATTGGCTTAAGACAATGGGTAGTTCACCCAGAGGTTCAATGCAGTCTTTCCTGTGCAGTGATATAACTGTCGTATCAGGGATATTACGGGAAAGGAGAAAGCACAATGGATGAAACCGCAAAGAGAATTACAAAGCGAATGAGTCCGAAGGAAAACGGAAAGAGACGGAAGGAAGAATGTTCCGTTTTTCTGTCGCACCGTAAGAGAGAATCGCTATGGGAAAGGATTTCCATATGGAGAGAGGACATTGTCTGCATTTATCAGAGACTGAGGTACGGATACTGTTACCGTGACACCTGGTCGATCGACCAATGGTTCCTTACGGTTGTTTCGAACATGATCCATGACCTTCGTGTTAACAGTCATGGCTACCCCGGCTCCTTTAAAGGAGCGGAAGAAGAAAACATCCGGAAATGGGACCGTATTCTGGGAAGAATGGAATTTCTGTTCCGGGAAGCAAATGAGGGCACGTGCAGAAAGAAAAATCCGTATGAGAAAGAACATGACCTGGCACGGGAAGAATTCACGGCAAAATATGGCATGTTCGGAGAGAAACTGAAAACGGAAGAGGAGATTGCAAGGGAAAAGCGGGAGCATACGCATCGTCTGTATACGATGAGCGATGTTCCGAAATATGCGGAGATATCGGAAAAGTGGCTGGCGGCCGAGGGAGAACTGCGTGAGTACCGGGACCGGTGCCTGAAGCAGGGCATGGAGCTTATGACGAAATATTTTTGGAACCTGTGGGATTGATAGGCATGGACGGGCAAAAAAGCGGCGGGGAGTCGAAGGAGAATTCCCTGCCGCTTCTGTCGTGGGCTTTCTGTTTCTTCCGGTTGTATGCCCTGCCGTTCGGCATGGTCCGCGTTGCCGGGTTCAGGATGCCCCAGGTGGAACGCTGTGCGGAATGGTATGCTTTTTGTGCTTTCTTAGTCTGTTTGCTGATCGGGACAAATGATTTCTTCATGCAGCACCTCGATTCTGTTCCAGTGTTTCCATGATGCCGTTGCAGAATTCCATGTAATCGCTGTGCCCGAAAAGAAGCATCTTGTTGCGTAAGGACTCCATGGATTTCTCAAATTCCGCCGTATCTTTCTTTCTGGCTTTGCAGAGAATGATACGGTACGGGGAATCGTCCCGTGAGAATTCGTTTCCTAACCGCACGGAAACATGGTTCTGTGCGAGCAGGGAATCCGAAAGATAGTCCTTGTGGTTGATGTACATATATGTGACGGACAGGATGGACAGGCCGTCCAGTCTCAGAAAATTTTTCATAGGCTCCTCCTTTGTGATAGCTGTCTGTAAGGAAAAGGCTGCGAAATTCACATTCCGCAGCCGTGGTGCCTGAAACCGTACCCCGGCACCAGTGTGATCGCTCACGGGTTTTCTACAGGGGGATTATTTACCATTGATATTTGCTGAATTAGCGTACCATGAACCGAAAGATACAACGGATAAAAAATAACAAAACAATCCATGTCACTGAACGTTAACAATCCCATCTGCATTTTTAAAGACCCTGTACGGAAAATTCTTTAACAAGAATCAGCAAGAATTCTCCCACCTCTATAGGTGGTGAGATGAATTGTCATCTCTTGCATAGTGCGATAGTTGGTATGTAGATATCAGATTATTGCACATAGCTGTGCTGTGTATTGTAAACTTCTCATATATTGATTTTTGTAGTCGTGCTATATCATCAATTCTACATACAATAAGCCTGAAGGAAAAATAGATTGCAGATCAAGCAGAACAAATGTTCTGAAATGTAATAGACAAATGATCTCATTTGTGATATAATTAAATCAGTCGAAATAAAAAGAAAGGCTGATAAATATGAGAGAACTTGACAATAATGCACATTCAGTATTTTTACTCTGTTATCATCTGATCCTGGTCGTAAAGTACCGGAAAAGGTCCTGAATGATCCGATCTCGGATCGCGCACGAGAAATCTTTGAATACATTGCGCCCAAATATCATATCACCCTG
>NZ_WQPQ01000111.1:2702-3383 GCF_018785365.1 Clostridium sp. MCC344
TCAGCAGCCGTCTGAGCAAAAAAGAGTATCCGGAGATCCGGCAGAAGCTCTGGAAGGAAATGTTCTGGAGTCAGAGCTTCTGTCTTCTGAGTGCCGGCGGAGCTCCGATCGAAGTGATCCGTCAGTACATCGAGACACAGGGGGAGAAAAAATATGAACGTAGTATACCGGTTTCGGATCTATCCCAATAAAATACAGCAGGAACTGTTTGCAAAAACATTTGGATGTGTCAGGTTTGTATATAACCGGATGCTGTCAGAAAAGAAGGAATGCTATGAAAAGACCGGAAAAAACCTGAAGGTCACTCCGGCAAAATATAAGGCAGAGTTTCCATGGCTAAAAGAAGTGGACAGCCTTGCTCTGTGCAATGCCCAGCTGCATCTGCAGACTGCTTATAAAAACTTTTTCCGGGATCCATCGTTTGGATTTCCAAAATTCAAGTCAAAAAAGAATCCTGTTAAAAGCTATACCACAAACAGTGTCAATGGAAATATCCTGTTAAAAGATGGGAAACTGAAGCTCCCAAAGGCAGGCTGGATCCGGATCCGGCAGCATCGTAAGATCCGGGAAGATGCCTGCTTGAAAGGCGCATCCGTCTGTCTGGAAGCTGATGGGCGGTATTATGTTTCTCTTCTGTATTTTTGTGAAGAAAAGCCGGTGGAAACAAGGAACATAAGGCAG
>NZ_WQPQ01000111.1:3393-3618 GCF_018785365.1 Clostridium sp. MCC344
CTTTTCCATGAAAGAACTATATGTAGATTCCAATGGAAAACATGCAGGTTATCCGCACTATTTCAGAAACAGCGAGGAAAAACTGGCGAAAGCGCAGAGAAAACTGAGTCATTGCCGGAAGGGAAGCAATCGTTATAAAAAACAGCAGAAAAAAGTGGCGCGGATCCATACACATATCGCTCACCAGAGAAAAGATTACTTGCATAAAGAATCAAGAAAGATAAC
>NZ_WQPQ01000112.1:0-395 GCF_018785365.1 Clostridium sp. MCC344
ATCTTACGATGCTGCCGGATCCGGATCCAGCCTGCCTTTGGGAGCTTCAGCTTCCCATCTTTTAACAGGATATTTCCATTTACACTGTTTGTGGTATAGCTTTTAACAGGATTCTTTTTTGACTTGAATTTTGGAAATCCAAACGATGGATCCCGGAAAAAGTTTTTATAAGCAGTCTGCAGATGCAGCTGGGCATTGCACAGAGCAAGGCTGTCCACTTCTTTTAGCCATGGAAATTCTGCCTTATATTTTGCCGGAGTGACCTTCAGGTTTTTTCCGGTCTTTTCATAGCATTCCTTCTTTTCTGCCAGCATTCGGTTATATACAAACCTGACACATCCAAATGTTTTTGCAAACAGTTCCTGTTGTATTTTATTGGGATAGATCCGAAACCG
>NZ_WQPQ01000113.1:0-405 GCF_018785365.1 Clostridium sp. MCC344
TTCCTTCCAGGAGGTACATAAAGTTGATATCCCGTTTGCATGCCTTTTGGATATCCCTGCTTGAGTAGATTCGATTCATTACTGCATAGATGACGAGTTTCAGCATCTGACGCGGCGTTGCCTGATTTTTTCTAATCCTGCTGTAAGTTTTATACAGTTCAGAAAGGTCCATTTCCTCCACAAAGGCACTTACCAGACGAACCGGATCATCAGATGGAATAGAAATCTCTAAATCCAGCGGAAGTTTGATTTGATAATACAGAGAAAAAGAGGTATAATCTCTCTGTATTATTTTGTTTAGTCGCATAAACTGATTATACCACGAGGGGCTGTCGCAAAATCATTAAAAACAGATGATTGAGCGGCAGCCTCTGCCGTTATAGACATAAACCGGGATGAAATCTA
>NZ_WQPQ01000014.1:0-216 GCF_018785365.1 Clostridium sp. MCC344
CAGAAGGGCCGGAAAGCCCGCAGGCAGAAAGCCTGAAAAGCAGGGCCTTACCGGCCTGTTCACGAAAGGAAAGAACATTCCCACCACCGCCCAGCAGACCCTCCCTTACCGGGAAATGTACCGGGACGGGGTGTGCCGGGTAGCGGACCGCTATTACACCAAAACCATTGAATACGAGGACATCAACTACCAGCTCGCACAGTCCGAAGATCAGGC
>NZ_WQPQ01000114.1:0-68808 GCF_018785365.1 Clostridium sp. MCC344
CCGATTTTCTAACGCAGCCACCCGTGAGCTAAGAGGAAGCCAGATCCCCGGATCAAAGCACGCCATCCCGGAGCCTCACCGCTGTGGGATGTCGGGAGGAAGGGAAGAGGTATAACTCGCTGCCTGCGCTCGGACGTGTACTATTTTGTATTCAACACAGTCAGCTGCGGATTAAGAGGAAGTGTATATCTGGAGCAAAGCACTTTTGCCCGGAGCCTCACCGCTGGGGAGTTGCGGGAGTGAGTGTGAAGAATCGATATCTTATAAGGAAATAGTTTGGTTGGGGAAGATTACTGTCGGTAAAGTGCGCGGGAAATTATGGGGTTTCCGGGAGGTTTCTGGATAAAAACAGGAATTATTCCTATATTTGTGAAAAAAATGTGAAAATTATCAAAAGCCCTTGACAAAAAACTTGCGAAGTAATATAGTAGCAACTGTAGATGTTAGCACTCCTCAAAAGAGAGTGCTAGCAAATCAGAGAGAAGAGGTGAGAGGTTTGGAACTGGATGAGAGAAAAGAGAAAATTTTGAAAGCGATTATCCAGACGTACCTGGAGACCGGTGAGCCGGTCGGATCCAGAACGATTTCCAAATACTCGGATCTGAAGCTCAGCTCCGCTACGATCCGAAATGAGATGTCTGATCTGGAAGAGCTTGGTTACATTCTTCAGCCGCATACTTCAGCCGGAAGGATTCCTTCCGATAAGGGTTACCGGTTTTATGTTGACCAGATCATTAAAGAGAAGGACAGTCAGGTCGAGCACATGCAGGAACTGATGATCCAGCGGGTTGACCGCGTGGAACTGCTTTTGAAGCAGCTTGCAAAGGTTCTCGCAAAGAATACAAATTATGCGACTCTGATCAGCGGACCGAGTTACAGCCAGACGAAGCTTAAATTTATCCAACTCTCCAGAGTTGAGGAACATAAGCTTCTCGTGGTAATTGTTGTGGAAGGAAATATTATCCGGAACTCTTTTGTTACGGTTGATGAGGAACTCAGTGATGAGGAGATCCTGAATCTGAATATTCTCCTGAACAGCAATCTGAACGGTCTGACGATCGAGGAGATCAATCTTGGTGTGATCGCGAAGATGAAGGAGCAGGCCGGAAGCCACAGAAGAGTGGTGGATCTGGTCCTGAATGAGGTCAGCGAAGTGATCCGTTCCCAGGATGAGGATCTTCAGATCTATACGAGCGGGGCAACCAATATTTTCAAATATCCGGAACTTTCCGATACAGAGAAAGCGAGTCAGCTGATCAGCACGTTAGAACATAAGGAACTTCTCCGTGGGCTGATCGATGAACAGCAGCAGAATAAGACCGATGACCCGGACAATGAGATCCAGGTCTACATCGGAGATGAAACTCCGGTCCAGAGCATGAAAGACTGCAGCATCGTAACCGCAAATTATGCGCTCGGCGATGGAATGCGAGGAACGATCGGTATTGTAGGACCAAAGCGGATGGATTACGAGAAAGTCGTAACAACCTTGCGATCGCTTGTCGCGCAGCTGAACGAAACATTTAAAAATGAAAGGTGAAGAGAGCAGTGGAAGAGAAAGAGTTAGAAAAAGAGAACCAGGAGACGGAAGCTTCCGAAGAGAAAGAAGCGAAAGCCTCTGAGACTGATAAAGAAACTGAGAAGTCCGAGGATGCCGGAAAGAAGGAAAAAGCTCCGGAAAAGAAAAAGGATCCGAAGGACGAGAAGATTGATGAGTTAAATGACAAACTCAGAAGATCGATGGCGGAATTTGATAATTACCGCAAGAGAACGGACAAGGAAAAGTCCGCGATGTATGAGATCGGCGCGAAGGACGTGATCGAAAAGATCCTTCCGATCGTTGACAACTTTGAAAGAGGTCTTAACACAATCCCGGAGGATGCGAAAGGAACCGCATTTGCAGAGGGAATGGAAAAGATATATAAGCAGTTTGTAAAGACGCTCGATGATCTCGGCGTAAAGCCGATCGAGGCCGTCGGAAAGCCGTTTGATCCGAATTTCCACAACGCAGTGATGCATGTGGAGGATGAGAATCTCGGCGAAAATGTTGTGGCAGCTGAGCTTCAGAAGGGTTACACCTACAAAGAGTCGATCGTCCGTCACAGCATGGTACAGGTTGCGAACTAAGGATCGTGAGAGCACGTAAGTGCGGATCGATCCGGTATCAAAATTAACATTGAAATTCACTTAATTCCAAATATAACAGGAGGAAAAAATCATGAGCAAGATCATTGGTATTGACTTAGGTACAACAAACAGCTGCGTAGCAGTTATGGAAGGCGGTAAACCAACAGTTATCGCTAATACAGAAGGTGTCAGAACAACACCGTCTATCGTTGCATTTACAAAGACAGGAGAAAGACTTGTCGGTGAGCCGGCAAAGCGTCAGGCAGTTACAAACGCTGACAGAACCATCTCCTCCATCAAGAGACATATGGGTACTGACTACAAGGTAGACATCGACGGCAAGAAGTACACACCGCAGGAGATTTCCGCGATGATCCTTCAGAAGTTAAAAGCAGATGCTGAAAGCTACCTCGGTGAGAAGGTAACAGAAGCTGTTATCACAGTTCCGGCTTACTTCAACGATGCCCAGCGTCAGGCAACAAAGGATGCAGGTAAGATCGCCGGTCTTGATGTAAAGCGTATCATCAACGAGCCGACAGCGGCAGCCCTTGCTTATGGCCTTGACAACGAGAAAGAGCAGAAGATCATGGTATATGACCTCGGCGGCGGTACATTCGATGTTTCCATCATCGAGATCGGTGACGGCGTTATTGAAGTTCTTGCGACGAACGGTGATACACACCTCGGCGGTGATGATTTCGATAACCGTGTCACACAGTGGATGATCGATGAGTTCAAGAAGACAGAGGGCGTAGATCTTTCCGGTGATAAGATGGCACTTCAGAGATTAAAAGAAGCTGCTGAGAAAGCAAAGAAGGAACTCTCTTCCGCAACAACAACAAATATCAACCTTCCGTTCATCACAGCAACTGCTGATGGCCCGAAGCACTTAGATATGAACCTTACAAGAGCAAAATTCGATGAACTCACAAGCGACCTCATCGAGAGAACAGCGATCCCGGTACAGAATGCATTAAGAGATGCCGGCTTAACAGCAGCAGATCTTTCCAAGGTTCTCCTTGTAGGTGGTTCCACACGTATGCTTTCCGCACAGGAGAAGGTAAAACAGTTAACAGGCAAAGAGCCGAGTAAGTCCTTAAACCCGGATGAGTGCGTAGCCATCGGTGCAGCGATCCAGGGTGGTAAGTTAGCAGGCGATGCTGGTGCCGGCGACATCCTTCTTCTCGATGTTACTCCGCTTTCCCTTGCAATCGAGACCATGGGCGGCGTAGCAACAAAGCTGATCGAGAGAAATACAACCATCCCGACAAGAAAGAGCCAGATCTTCTCCACAGCCGCTGATAACCAGACAGCTGTAGATATCCACGTTGTACAGGGTGAGCGTGAGTTCGCAAAGGACAACAAGACTCTTGGCCAGTTCCGTCTTGATGGTATCCTTCCGGCAAGAAGAGGTGTTCCGCAGATCGAAGTTACATTCGATATCGATGCAAACGGTATCGTAAATGTATCCGCTAAGGATCTTGGAACAGGCAAAGAGCAGCACATCACGATCACATCCGGTTCCAACATGTCCAAGGATGATATCGATAAGGCTGTTAAGGAAGCTGCAGCTTACGAGGCTGAGGATAAGAAGAGAAAAGAAGCGATTGATGCGAGAAACGAAGCTGACTCCATGGTATTCCAGACAGAGAAAGCTCTCGAGGAAGTCGGCGACAAGATCGATGCAAACGACAAGACTGCTGTTGAGGCTGACTTAAATGCCCTCAAGGAAGCAATCGCAAAAGCTCCGGCAGATCAGATGACAGATGCTCAGGTCGATGAGATCAAGGCGGCGAAAGAGAAACTCATGAACAGTGCCCAGAAGTTATTCTCCAAGGTTTATGAGCAGGCTCAGGCAGCTCAGGGCGCAGCAGGTGCCCAGGGTCAGGCTGGTCCGCAGGCAGGTCAGAGCGCAAGCCAGGCAGGCTACGGCGATGATGTCGTTGACGGAGACTACAAAGAGGTCTAAGACGAAAAATAAATTGACAGACTGAAAATAGTCTGTCAGGCAAAGCAGATCCGGAAGGACGCCCGCAAAAGGGCGTTCTTTCGGCTGCCTTGTTTCCGGACGATGAATGATCCGGAGAAAATTTATCACGGCAGAAGATAAAACCGTGATGTCTGGAATGGGTTCTGGCGTTATCTGGTTACGGCGTGCGAAGGCAGATCTTCCGGCGGCAGAATTCCGCAAAAGGTACGTGGTACCGTTCATTAACAAGAAAGGTAAAGAAAGCAATGGCAGAGACCAAGAGAGATTATTACGAAGTCCTCGGCGTGCCGAAAGATGCGGACGAAGCGGCGTTAAAGAAAGCATATCGAGTTCTTGCAAAGAAATATCATCCGGACGCAAACCCGGGAGACAAAGAGGCGGAGGCAAAGTTCAAGGAAGCTTCCGAGGCATACAGTGTCTTAAGTGATCCGGAAAAGAGAAAGAAGTACGACCAGTTCGGTCATGCAGCCTTTGACGGAGGCGCAGGCGGAGCCGGATACGGCGGATTCGACTTTAACGGAGCCGATATGGGAGATATTTTCGGAGATATCTTCGGAGATTTCTTTGGCGGACGTTCCGCATACGGAAGAAGCAGCAATGGTCCGATGCGCGGAGCAAATTTGAGAACGGGTGTCCGTATCACGTTTGAGGAGGCGATCTTCGGATGTGAGAAGGAGATCGAGCTTACCCTGAAGGATGAGTGTCCGAAGTGTCACGGAACCGGCGCAAAGCCTGGTACATCCCCGATCACCTGTCCGAAATGTAACGGTAAGGGTAAGATCGTCTATACACAGCAGTCGTTCTTTGGCCAGGTACAGAATGTCCAGACATGTCCGGACTGCCGCGGTACCGGTAAGGTTGTCAAGGAGAAATGCCCGGATTGCTACGGCACCGGATATATCTCCAGCAAGAAGAAGATCCAGGTTAAGATCCCGGCCGGTATCGATAACGGACAGAGTATCCGTATCGCCGGGAAGGGTGAGCCGGGTACGAACGGCGGCGAGAGAGGAGACCTTCTCGTTGAGGTTACTGTATCCAGAAGCCCGGTATTCATGCGTCAGGAGACTTCCATCTTCTCGACTGTACCGATTTCTTTCGCAACGGCAGCTCTCGGCGGTCCGATCAAGATCAAGACCGTTGACGGTGAGGTTGAGTACGAGGTAAAACCGGGAACTCAGACTGACACGAAGGTACGTCTCCGCGGTAAGGGTGTTCCGTCCCTGAGAAATAAGAATATCCGCGGTGATCATTATGTAACGCTTGTTGTTACAGTTCCGGAGAAGCTGAATGAGGAGCAGAAGGAGGCTCTGAAGCGGTTTGATGACGCGATGAAGGGAATTGCGCCGGAGGAAGGGAAGAAGAAAGGGTTCTTTAGTAAGCTGAAAGAGGATCTGAAGAACGAGTAATAGAGATTGGATTAGAAAACGCACGTTTTGCATGCAGGGAGGATCGGTATGCAGGGCGTGCGTTTTTTGTGTATGTGCTTGCTTGGGGTGTTGGCGAGAGTACGCGGTGAGTTTCCGGCCAGGAGTGCCGGGGATGCGGGGATGGTTCCTCTAACCTCCCGGGGGACTGCTAAGGGCAGAAAATCGACGACACAACTCGCTGCGCTCAGACAAGTGTCATCGATTTTCTAACGCAGTCACCCGCGAGCTAAGAGGAAGCCAGATCCCCGGATCATGCACTCCTGTCCGGAAGCTCACCGCTGGGGGATGGTGGGATCGCAAATAATGGTCACAATAATGGGAAATAATCTGCTTGTGGAACCTGAAGAAGTCTGTTATAATGGGGGCAGCTGAAAGCGAGAAATTACCTTTGTTTCTGCGACAAATATGAACAAACTGTGAACATGCCAAAAATCACCTTCAAAAAAGCCTTTTTCAGAATATTCTGGAAAATACTTGCAAAAACGGGTCCGCAAAGCCTTTATTTATGCGGGTTCCCAGAGGCAAGTGTGGAAATGAAGGTCGCCCCTTTTAGGGCATTGACACTACCAAGGGCATTCATATCCTTCTGTGCTTTTTCCTGAAGTAGAAATGAAGGTCGCCCCTTTTAGGGCATTGACACACCAGATTCAACTTTGAAACAATCAGACTTTACATCGATGTAAAGACGATCAAACATGTCAGCGGATTTTTACTTGAGGTCGTTGTCCTCACGGCGATGGCAACTCTAGATATCGACCTGATCAGTACATATATCGTACCGATCGTTGTCTACACAGCAATCTGCTGTGCACTGACACTTGCGATCGCCCTCGGCTTCTGCAAACTCTTCTGTAAAGATGAGTGGTTCGAGAAAGCGATCATGGCATTCGGCGTAGGTACCGGAAACACAGCGACAGGTCTTGCGCTTGTCCGTGCGGTTGACCCGGATTCCAACTCCAGTGCACCGGATAACCACGGTGTGTACAGCGCAGTTATGTGCTGGAAGGAAGCATTCGCAGGTCTCGTTCCGATGTGGACGATGACAGGCGTCGGAATGACGATGGGCGTCGGCGGAGCGATGTTTGCGATCTGCATCATCGTGGGATGCATCTTATTCGTCCGTCCGAACAAAAAGACGGCATAAAATTTCGTACCGATTCAGCAGGCCTGAACATTTACAAAATTTCATAGCATTCACTTCGCGGGACAGGGCAGAAAGCTCTGTCCCGCTTTGTATATGACGCAGTAAAGTCCCACCTTGCAAAGCCTGTGAAACTATGTTATGATATCATGTGATTTCGTCTGCATCCATATAGGATACAGGCATATGTGCGGAAAGCCGGATATGACAGAACGGAATAAAACGATTGGTCCTGACCGGCGATCATAAAAAAGGAGAAACAGCATATGAAATGGAAGAAATTCACTCTTGAGACGACCACGGACGCAGTGGACTATCTCGGAAGTATGTTCGATGATATCGGGATCGAAGGAATGGAGATCGAGGACAACGTGCCGCTCACAGAGAGTGAGACAAAGGGAATGTTTATCGATATTCTCCCGGAACTCCCGCCGGACGACGGTACTGCCCGCGTAAGCTTCTACCTCGATGAGGATGAAGATACGGAAGAAAAGTTAAAAGCAGTCCGCGAGGGACTTGAGGAGATCAGCCAGTTCGTAAATATCGGAACCGCAAAGATCACAGAGTCCGAGACGGATGATAAGGACTGGATCAACAACTGGAAACAGTATTTCAAACCGTTTACCGTGGACCATATCCTGATCAAGCCGACCTGGGAGGAGATCCCGGAAGAACATAAGGACAAGCTCCTGATCCAGATCGACCCGGGAACCGCCTTCGGAACCGGAAAACATGAGACAACGCAGCTCTGTATCCGCCAGCTTGAAAAGTATGTAAAGCCGGGCGTAAAGGTCCTTGACCTCGGAACGGGAAGCGGAATTCTCGGGATCGCGGCTTTAAAACTGGGCGCTGATTATGTATTCGGAACTGATCTTGATGAGAATGCGATCACGGCTGTCCATGAAAACCTGGCTGCGAACGAGATCCCGGAGGAGAAGTTCGGCGTGATCCAGGGAAACATCATCGACGACAAGGCAACCCAGGACGCAGCTGGATACGAGTGCTACGATATCGTTGTGGCAAACATTCTCGCCGACATTATCATCCTGATCCAGAAACAGGTTCCGTTCCACTTAAAGAAAGGCGGGATCTTCATCAGCTCCGGTATCATTGATATGAAGGAACAGGCGGTCCGCGAAGCTCTCGAGGCAAACGAAGCGTTCGAGATCCTTGAAGTGACAAGACAGGGCGAGTGGGTATCCTTTACAGCGAGGAAGAAATAGTGTACCATTTTTTTACGGAAACAGAATTTTTTACAGGGACGGAGGCCGTGATCACCGGCCCGGATGTGAATCATATTAAAAACGTGCTGCGGATGAAGCCGGGTGAGAAGATCCTGCTCAGCGACGGAAAGGGAACGAACTGCCTCTGCGAGATCACGGAGCTTTTTCCGGACAAGGTTCTCGCGAAGATCCTGCCGGAAGAGGTGGACGATACGGAGCTTCCGGTACAGGTGACTCTGTACCAGGGACTTCCGAAAGCAGATAAAATGGAATTTATCATCCAGAAATGTGTAGAACTCGGCGTCACAAAGATCGTTCCGGTGGATACCGACCGCGCGGTGGTGAAGCTCGACGCAAAGAAGGAAGAAGCGAAGAGAAAACGCTGGTACGGGATCTCCGAGAGCGCGGCGAAACAGTCGAAGCGCATGATCGTGCCGGAGATCGGAAATGTGATGAAATTCAAGGCGGCGATCGAGGCGGCGAAAACGGATGACCTGGCGATCATTCCTTATGAGGATTCGGAAAGTCTCCCGGGTGCGGGCGGAATGGCGCTCACGAGAGAGCTGATAGGAAGCTTAAAGCCGGGACAGAAACTGTCCATCTTTATCGGACCGGAAGGCGGATTTTCGGACGGGGAAGTGGAGATTGCGATGAACTCCGGCGTGAGACCGGTGACACTCGGAAAGCGGATCCTGAGAACCGAGACGGCCGGAATGTTCGTGATGGCGGCGGTCGGATTATTGCTGGAATCATGAAGAAACGTGGAATACGAGAATAAGGAGAACGGTCAGGATAACGGAAAAATGACAGCAGGAAAACTGTGTGCATGGAGTTATTGCTGACAAACTGGGAGTAATAAAACTCATGGATAAGAGAGAAGTTTATTTTGACAACTCCGCGACTACCCGCGCGTTCGATGAGGTGCGCGATATCGTCGCTGAGACAATGACCGTGGATTATGGAAATACGTCCTCCAGACATATGAAAGGTGTGGAGGCGGAAAACTACATTAAGACTGCCCGCGAGGAGATCGCGAAAACGTTAAAGGTAAAGGACAAGGAGATCCTCTTTACCTCCGGCGGAACGGAGTCCAACAACATGGCGCTGATCGGTACGGCGCTTGCAAACAAGCGCGCCGGAAACCACATCATTACCTCCTGCGTGGAACATGCGTCCATCTACAATACGACAGCATTTCTTGAAGAGCTTGGTTTCCGCGTGACCTACCTTCCGGTCGACCACAACGGACATGTCTCCCTGGATGCACTCCGCGAGGCGATCTGCGACGATACGATCCTGGTGTCCGTCATGTATGTGAACAACGAGATCGGCGCTGTGGAGCCGATCGAGGAGATCGCGAAGATCATCAAGGAGAAAAAGCCGTCCGTCTACTTCCATGTTGACGCGATCCAGGCTTACGGAAAATATGTGATTCGCCCGAAAAAACAGGGGATCGATCTGTTATCTGCCAGCGGCCACAAGATCCACGGACCGAAGGGAACCGGCTTCCTCTATATCGATGAGCGCGTGAAGATCAAACCGATCATCTACGGAGGCGGTCAGCAGAAAGGTATGCGCTCCGGAACCGAGAACGTTCCGGGCTGTGCAGGACTTGGCCTTGCGGCAAAGATGGTCTATACAGACCATGACGCGAAGATCGATAAGCTCTACGCGATCAAGGATCGCATGGTGAAAGGCCTGCAGGCGATGGACGGCGTTACGGTCCACGGACTTACCGGACGTGACAGTGCACCGCAGATCGTGGCGGCAGGATTTGAGGGCGTGAGAGCGGAAGTGCTTTTACACGCATTGGAAGATAAAGGGATCTACGTTTCTTCCGGTTCCGCATGTTCATCCAACCATCCGGGTGTGTCCGGAACCTTAAAGGGGATCGGCGTGAAGGATTCCCTGCTCGATTCCACACTCCGCTTCTCCTTCGGCGCATTCAATACGGAGGAAGAGGTGGACTACTGCCTGGACGTGTTAAAAGAGCTTGTTCCGATGCTGCGGAGATACCGCAGAGCGTAAATATAGAAAACCAATGGAGGAAATTCCGTGAAATACAGATCATTTTTAATTAAATACGCGGAGATCGGCGTAAAGGGAAAGAACCGTTACCTCTTTGAGGACGCCCTTGTAAAACAGATCCATCACCGTTTAAAGAACCTGGAAGGAAAGTTCGAGGTTACAAAGGAAGCCGGAAGAATCTATGCGGAGGCATCTGAAGATTTCGATTACGATGAAGTGATCGACGCTCTCCAGCATGTATTCGGTATCGTCGGGATCTGCCCGATGGTCCAGATCGAGGACAACGGCTACGAGGACTTAAAGGCCCAGGTGGTCAAGTATATCGATGACGCATATGAAGATAAACACTTTACGTTCAAAGTTGTCGCGAGACGTGCGAATAAGCAGTATCCGGTCGTTTCCGACCAGATCAACCGCGACCTCGGCGAGGTGATCTTAAACGCATTCCCGGAGACAAAAGTAAATGTCCACACACCGGACGTATTACTCCGTGTGGAAGTCCGCCACAAGATCAACATCTTCTCCGAGACGATCCCGGGACCGGGCGGAATGCCGATCGGAACCGCAGGACGTGCGATGCTGCTCTTATCCGGCGGTATCGACAGCCCGGTTGCCGGCTGGATGATCGCGAAGCGCGGCGTTACGATCGATGCGACTTATTTCCATGCTCCGCCGTATACAAGTGAGCGCGCGAAGCAGAAGGTCGTTGATCTCGCAAAACTTGTCGCAAAGTACACAGGTCCGATTCGCTTAAATATCATCAACTTTACCGATATCCAGCTCTACATCTACGACCAGTGCCCGCATGACGAGCTTACAATTATCATGCGCCGCTATATGATGAAGATCGCGGAGACGATCGCGAAGGAGAATGACTGTCTGGCACTCGTCACCGGCGAGAGCATCGGTCAGGTTGCATCCCAGACGATGCAGTCCCTCGCCGTTACAAATGAAGTCTGCGAGCTTCCGGTCATGAGACCACTCATCGCGTTCGACAAGCAGGATATCGTGGATATTTCCTTAAAGATCGGAACTTACGAGACATCCGTTCTTCCGTATGAGGACTGCTGCACGATCTTCGTCGCAAAGCATCCGGTCACAAAGCCGAGCTTAAAGAAAATCAAAAATTCCGAAAAGAAGCTGGATGAGAAGATCGATGAACTGATGAAGACGGCACTTGAGACGAGAGAAGTGATCCGCTGCATCTAAAAAAAGGTGCAAAAAAACTGCCGGAAGTAAGATTCCGGCAGTTTTTAAAACCTTGTAACTGTTCAGTACCTTTACAGTTACACCCTTTTTTTCTTATGCTTCAATGATATACGGAGCAAGTACGGTAAGGATCTCTTCTGTGTTTCCGCCATCGTGGATATTCAGATCGATCGGCTTGGAAAGATCCAGGCTGAAGATTCCCATGATGGATTTTGCGTCGATGACGTATCTGCCGGAAACAAGGTCGAAATCGGTATCAAACTTTGTAAGGTCGTTTACAAAAGACTTCACTTTATCGATGGAGTTTAAAGAAATTTTAACGGTTTTCATGTCAGTGTTCCTCCCAATACTCGAATATTTGTTATTCTGATAAAATAGAAAAACCTACTTTCATACTAAATGGACATGCATGAAAAGTCAAGAGGTATCTTGAATAATGTTTAAGTGTTACTGTATGTTACTGTACACGGTAGAAATTTTCTGAACTGAAAATTCCGTACAATACAGTTGTGGCAGTAGATTTTGCCGATTCGGAATGCGAAGCATCGGCAAAATCCGGGTATAGTGACAGAAACTGATTATATAATATGAGGAGATAGAATATGAGAAAAGCAGCGCTTCACAATCTTGGCTGCAAGGTAAATGCGTATGAAACGGAGGCGATGGAACAGCTTCTGGAGGCCGCTGGATATGAGATCGTGGGATTTGAGGAGAAAGCGGACGTCTATGTCATCAACACCTGCTCCGTGACGAATGTGGCAGACAAGAAATCACGCCAGATGCTGCACCGCGCGAAGGCGAAAAATCCGGACGCGGTCGTTGTCGCGGCAGGCTGTTATGTGCAGGCGGCAGCGGACAAACTGAGAGAGGACGCCGCTGTCGATCTGATCATCGGAAATAACCGCAAGGCGGATCTAGTTCCGCTTTTAGACGCCTGGTTTGCCGGAAAAGAGATCAAAGAGTCCATCACGGACCTCGCGGGATCCAATGAGTACGAGAAGCTTCACATTAAAAAGCAGGCGGAACACACCCGTGCGTTCATCAAAGTCCAGGACGGATGCAACCAGTTCTGCAGCTATTGCATCATCCCGTACACGAGAGGCCGCGTCAGAAGCCGCCGGCCGGAGGACGTGGAGGAGGAAGTAAAGATCCTGGCGGAGGAAGGTTACAAGGAAATTGTCCTCACAGGCATCCATCTGACTTCCTACGGCATCGACTTCAAGGATGAGGGGATCGACTTTCTGACACTGATCAAACGGCTGCATGCGATCGATGGGATCGAGCGGATCCGCTTCGGCTCCCTGGAACCGCGTGTGATCACGGAAACGTTCGCGGAGGAGCTTTCAAAGCTTCCGAAGATCTGCCCGCATTTCCACCTCTCTTTACAGAGCGGATGCGATGACACCTTAAAGCGCATGAACCGCCATTACACCTGTGAGGAGTACGCGGAGCGCTGCGCGATCCTCAGAAAATATTTTGAGAATCCGGCGATCACGACGGACGTCATCGTGGGATTCCCGGGTGAGACGGATGCGGATTTTGAGACGACAAGGGAATTCCTTGAGAAGGTCCACTTCTATGAGATGCATGTGTTCCCGTACTCCAGACGTGCCGGAACCCGCGCGGACCGGATGCCTGACCAGGTGCCGGAGCCGGTGAAGAAGGAGCGGAGTGCCGTTCTCTTAAAACTCGAGAAAAAAATGTCCGGGGAATACCGGGAATCATTCCTCGGGACGGAGCAGGAGATCCTCCTCGAAGAGCCGGTGACGATCGACAGCGAGGTCTGCATGACCGGATATACGAAGGAATATGTGAAGGCAGCGGTCCGACTTGACGGGCGCGATCCGAAGATGCTGAAAAATACATTTGTCAGGGGAACCTTGAAGGAATTCCTGACGGAGGAGATCATGCTGCTCTCATAGAGCGGCGGAGTTACTTTTCACGGATAGGAATTTTCTGAACTGAAAATTCCGTATGATACCGTTGTGGTCGCAGATTTTGCCGATTCGGAATGCGAAGCATCGGCAAAATCACGTTACAGTGCGCGGGCATGGAATGCTCGTGTACCGTAACGCAGCGCCGCCGATGTTCAGCCGGGCAAGTTTGTATTGCAGAAACGATAAAATTAGAGTAGAATAAAGAATAGCAACAAAAGGGTTGATATAAATCTGATTTATATCAGCACAAGAGGACGTGAGGATATTTATGGGCGATATCAGTAATACACAATATTTTAAAGCGGTACAGGAAGATAAGAAGCTTGAGGTCGGCGAGGTCCTTTGTGAAGTCTACGAAGCACTGACCGAAAAAGGGTATAACCCGATCAACCAGATCGTCGGCTATATCATGTCCGGCGATCCGACCTATATTACGAGCTATAAGAGCGCGCGAAGCCTTATCATGAAAGTAGAACGTGACGAGATCCTGGAAGAGCTGATGGAGAACTATATCGAGACGAGACTCCGCTAGTCTTTCCGCAAAGGATGAGATGTCAGGTACTGAACAGATACGACGCCAGAACAAACAGCCGGGAAGGAACATATCCGGCTGGTTTTGGTATGAGGAAAAATAACAGAGGACAGAGTTTATGAGAATACTCGGACTGGATTTCGGTTCAAAGACTGTGGGAGTCGCGGTCAGTGACGGACTTCTTCTGACAGCCCAGGGCGTGGAGACGATCGAGCGCAAGGATGAGAACAAACTGCGCAAGACGTGTGCCCGGATCGAGGAGCTGATCAGGGAGTATGAGATCACGGAGATCGTTCTGGGACTCCCGAAAAATATGAACAATACAGAGGGCGAGCGCGTTGAGAAAACGAAAGCCTTCGGAGAAATGTTAGAGCGCCGTACCGGACTTCCGGTGCATTACTGGGATGAGCGTCTCACGACCGTTGCTGCGGAACAGATCCTGATGGAGAGTGGAGTGCGCCGCGAGAACAGAAAAGCGGTGATCGATAAAGTTGCCGCGGGCCTGATCTTACAGGGATATCTGGACTGCTTAAAGACGAAATAAGATCGTCAGGAAGACTGAGAACGAAACGTGTAACTACGAAAACAGGAAACACTCGGCAGGTGGCCCGGCTGTGGGCTGCAGCAAACAGGAGAATATGTATGGAAGAGAGAAAAATCACACTGGTCGACGATGACCAGACACTCGAATTTTACGTTGTGGAAGAGACAAAATTAAACGGAGCGAACTATCTTCTCGTCACAGATGCGGAAGATGACGATGAGGAAGGTGACTGCTATATCTTAAAGGATATGTCCGGCGCTGAGGAGGCGGATGCCCTCTATGAGTTCGTGGAAGATGAGGACGAGCTGGAAGGACTCATGAAGATCTTCGCAGAGCTTCTTGACGACGTGGATCTGGAAAAACAGTAAAATAAGACAATGCGCGCCCACAACGGGCGTTTGACCCGGTCTTATCTGACGGAGATAAGACTGAGTAAATTTTTGCGGGATAGATGTTGGGAGACGAGAAAATGAACGATGAGACAGTAAAAGGACTGCTTCGCAAGGCAGGATTAAAAGTGACAAATCAGCGTATGATCGTGCTGGATATTATTGCGTCGCACCCGGCGGAACATCTGACCGCGGAAGAAATCTATGATCTGGCGAAAGTAAACAGCCCGGAGATCGGACTGGCTACGATATACAGGACTGTCCAGGTCCTTTTAGATCTGCATGTAATCGACAAAGTCACATTTGATGACGGTTTTACCCGGTATGAGCTGAACGGTGAAGAAAGCGCATCGGGACACCGCCATCACCACGCCATCTGCACAGGCTGCGGAAAGGTGTATTCCCTGGAATCGGACCTTTTAGACAGCCTGGAGGCGGAAGTGATGGAGAAACTGGGCTTTCTCGTGATGAACCACGAGGTAAAGCTCTACGGACTTTGCAGTGAGTGCAGGAAAAATGAAGAAAAAAAGAAAGAGGTTATGAATCGTGAAGAACGTGAAAAATGATACAGAAAACTGTAAAGTCAAAATTATCCCTCTCGGGGGACTGGAACAGATCGGAATGAACATGACAGCCATCGAGTACGGCGACAGCATTATCGTGATGGACTGCGGACTCGCATTTCCGAGCGACGATATGCTTGGAATCGACCTTGTCATTCCGGATGTAACCTACTTAAAAGATAACTATGAGAAGGTAAAAGGATTTGTCATCACCCACGGCCATGAGGACCATATCGGTGCGCTTCCGTACGTGTTAAAAATGGTGAATGCGCCGGTCTATGCGACCAAGCTGACTATGGGACTGATCGACCATAAACTCGAAGAGAACAACATGCTGCGCAGCGTAAAGCGCAAGGTTGTAAAACACGGACAGTCCATCAATCTCGGCTGCTTCCGCGTGGAATTTATCAAGATGAACCACTCGATCGAGGACGCGGCTGCTCTTGCTGTATTTACACCGGCGGGAATCATCTTAAATACCGGTGACTTCAAGATCGACTACACGCCGGTGTTCGGTGACGTGACCGATCTCCAGAGACTTGCGGAGCTCGGAAAGAAAGGCGTGCTCGCACTTTTATGTGATTCCACGAACGCGATCCGTCCTGGCTTTACGATGTCCGAGAAGACGGTCGGAAAGACGTTCGATGCGATCTTCGCTGAGCACCAGCAGAACAGGATCATCGTTGCGACATTCGCTTCCAACGTGGACCGCGTGCAGCAGGTCATCAACTCCGCCTGCAAGTACGGAAGAAAAGTCGTTGTGGAAGGCCGCAGCATGGTCAATGTCATCGGAACCGCACAGGAACTCGGATATATCAACATCCCGGACGGAACCCTGATCGATATCGAGCAGTTAAAGAACTATAAGGAGGAGGATACCGTCCTCATCACGACAGGAAGCCAGGGTGAGTCCATGGCGGCCCTCTCCAGAATGGCGTCCTCCATGCACAGAAAAGTATCCATTACCCCGCGCGATGTTGTCGTTTTAAGTTCTACCCCGATCCCGGGAAATGAGAAAGCCGTATCGAGAGTTATCAACGAACTCTCCATGAAGGGCGCGACCGTAATTTCCCAGGATACCCATGTATCCGGGCATGCATGCCAGGAGGAGATCAAACTCGTTTATTCTCTGGTACGTCCGAAATATGCGATCCCGATCCACGGTGAGTACCGCCACAGAATGGCACAGAAGGAGCTTGCGATTTCTCTCGGCATCCCGAAGGAGAACGTTGTGATGCTCCACACAGGAGATGTGCTCGAGATCGGTGAGAGCGGCGCAGATGTGATCGATCATGTACAGGCCGGCGGCGTTCTCGTTGACGGACTCGGTGTCGGCGATGTCGGAAATATTGTTCTCCGTGACCGCCAGAACCTTGCCCAGAACGGTATCATTATCGTTGTCCTGACACTTGAGAAACACTCCAATCTCCTGCTCTCTGGACCGGATATCGTGTCCCGCGGATTTGTCTACGTGCGTGAGTCTGAGGATCTGATGGAGGAGGCACAGGCGATCGTGGATCAGGCTGTTGCAGACTGCTTAGAGCGCCACGTATCCGACTGGGGCAAGATCAAGAACATTATCCGCGACAGCTTAAGCGACTTCTTATGGAAGCGCATCAAGAGAAACCCGATGATCCTTCCAATCATCATGGAAGTTTAAATGAACCCAGTTAGCCGTGCACTGAGCTGGGCTGAAAATTGTGTTGCAAGCTTGCTTGCATAAGCAATTTTTGGCACAGCTCAGTATAGGGAGAACGCCCCCGGCTTCTTGTTTTCATGCACATGAAAACAAGAAGATACACGGCGGAGCTACCTGCAAGGGGAATGATATGAGCAAGATAACACGAGAAATCAACAAGATCAGCCTGTTTGTCATCAGCACATCCGGACGGATCATCCTGTATGGACTTGCTGCCATCCTGATCGTCACCGGGGCGAGAAGTGCCTACTCCTTTGGCCACGGGATCTTCTATGCGCCGGCGATGGAGGCGGAGCCGGGAACAGAGAAGAGCGTGAAGCTCACCGGAAACGAGTCGGTGGAAGAGGTCGGAAAGATCTTAAAGAAAGCCGGCCTGATCCGTGATCCGCGTACCTTTACGATCCAGGCAAAATGCTATGGATACGAGGTGAAGGCCGGAACCTATGAGTTAAATACATCGAAGGACTCCAAAGAGCTGATCGATATTTTAAAGGAAAGTCCGGAAGATGCTGCGAAGGAAGATACGAAATCATGATCACGGAAAACAGACTTACGGCTTATATAAATTCCCTGGATCAGGGGGATGGGGAGCTCATTGAACAGATCGCGGAGACTGCGGTAAAAAACAGAGTTCCGATCATCCGCAGGGAGACGGCGGCACTTTTAAAGACAATGGTGACGCTTGTTTCCCCTGCCAGGATCCTGGAAGTCGGAACGGCGGTGGGGTATTCAGCGCTTTTGATGGCGTCTGTAATGCCGGAAAACTGCCGGATCACGACAATCGAAAAATATGAAAAAAGGATCCCGGAGGCGAAGGAAAATTTCCGCCTCGCAGGGATGGAAGAAAAGATCACGCTGCTGGAGGGCGACGCCGGGGAGATCCTCGCGGGGCTTTCCGGCTCCTTTGATTTTATCTTCATGGACGCGGCAAAGGGGCAGTATATCAACTGGCTGCCGGATATCCTGCGCCTGCTGAGAGACGGCGGACTCTTAATGTCTGACAATGTCCTGCAGGACGGGACGATCATGGAATCCCGCTACGCGGTGGAGCGTCGGGACCGCACGATCCATGAGAGAATGAGAGAGTATTTGTACACATTGAAACATATGGATGAATTTGAGACTTCGATCCTGCCGGTGGGCGATGGGGTCGCGCTCAGTGTAAAAAACAGGTCAGGAAAGGATTAGTTATGAGAAAAACAGAACTTCTGATTCCGGCAGGAAGCCTTGATGTCTTAAAGACGGCCGTGATCTACGGCGCCGATGCCGTATATCTCGGCGGTGAGGCATTCGGACTCCGCGCCAAAGCGAAAAACTTTACGAACGAAGAGATCATGGAAGGGATCAAATTTGCCCATGACCACGGCGTAAAGGTATATATCACGGCGAATATCCTCGCACACAACGATGACCTCCCGGGCGTGGAGGCATATTTTGAGGAATTAAAGACGATCCGTCCGGACGCGCTGATCATCTCGGATCCAGGTGTCTTTACGATCGCAAAGAGAGTTCTCCCGGATATGGAGATCCATATCAGCACACAGGCGAACAATACAAACTATGGAACTTACCTTTTCTGGCATGAACTCGGCGCAAAACGCGTCGTCTCCGCCAGAGAGTTATCTTTAAAGGAGATCAAAGAGATCCGTGCACATATCCCGGAGGACATGGAGATCGAGAGCTTTATCCACGGCGCCATGTGCATCTCCTATTCCGGAAGATGTCTGCTCAGCAACTTCTTTACGGGGCGCGACGCGAACCAGGGTGCCTGTACCCATCCGTGCCGCTGGAAATATTCCGTTGTCGAGGAGACAAGACCGGGCGAGTACATGCCGGTCTATGAGAATGAGCGCGGAACTTATATCTTCAACTCCAAGGATCTCTGCATGATCGAACATGTGCCGGAGATGATCGATGCGGGGATCGACAGCTTTAAGATCGAGGGACGCATGAAGACGGCCCTCTACGTGGCGACTGTCGCGAGAACCTATCGCAAAGCGATCGATGATTATCTGGAGGACCCGGAAAAATATAAGGCGAACATGGAGTGGTACAAGGAAGAAATCGGAAAGTGTACGTATCGTGAGTTTACCACAGGCTTCTACTTCGGAAAACCGACTTCCGAGACCCAGATCTATGACAGCAATACTTATGTGAAGAACTATATCTACCTCGGAACCGTGGAAGAGCGGGATGCGAGAGGATTCGCGAAGATCGAGCAGAAGAATAAATTCTCTGTCGGCGAGACGATCGAGATCATGAAGCCGGATGGAAGAAATATTTCCGCGCTTGTCCGCGGCATCTACACAGAGGAAGGCGAGAGTCAGGAGAGCGCACCGCATCCGAAACAGATCCTTTATATCGATCTGGACGGGGAAGTGGAGCAGTACGATATTCTCCGCAAGAAAGAGGCGGAGTAAGATCCGGATCCGGAAAGAAGACAAAGCTGAATGGCTGCGTGCAGGATTTAGAAAGGAGGCATGATCGTGACAGTAATTTTTGGCATCCTGGGAATATTGTGTCTCATTTATTATGGTGTGATCGTGATCTACTCCGGTGCGGGAACCTCATTTTCCGCCATCTGGATCGTGCTGGCGCTGGGATTTTTTATCATGGCGGCCGTGGGAAAGTTTTATCCGCGGATCCGTGATAGAGTACCGGTGCAGATCGAAGTAGCTGTGATCACATTCTTTTCAGCGATCGCATTCATCTTCATCGTTGTGGAGCTCCTTATGGGATTTGGCGCGCTGTCTTTTCAGAAAGAGAGCGTCAACTATGTGATCGTTCTCGGTGCGCAGGTGCGCGGAAATACGATCAGCCGCACGCTGGAGCGGCGTCTGGAAAAGGCTGTGGAGTACGCGGCATATCATCCGAACACGGTATTTGTGCTTTCCGGCGGACAGGGGGATGACGAGGACGTGACGGAGGCATCCGCCATGTACCGCTACATGAAGAGCCGCGGAGTCCCGGATTACCAGCTGCTTCTTGAGGAATCATCCCGCAGCACTTACGAAAATATGGTATACAGCAAAATGCTGATTACAGAGCGTGAGCGGATCCGCCGTGCGACACTCCGCGCCGCCATGGCGGAATCCGGATATCTTCTCCCCCCGGATGAGGAGATCGTGATCCGGGTAGGGATTCTCACCAGCAATTTCCACGAACTCCGCGCCAAAGGGATCGCCCGCCACGTCGGTCTCCCCAACGTCAGCGGCATCTCCGCAAAGTCGGATCCCGTGCTGTTTGTACATTTTTGCGTGAGAGAGTGTTTTGCGATATTAAAAGATAAATTTGTGGGGAATATGTAACCAAGGGGATCAAGCTTAGAAGCCCGACGCAAGCTTGCTTGCAGGCGGGATTATAAGTTTGAGACCCACTCCCCACATGAGTAAGTAGCCATTTTTTCGAAGAAAAAATGAGCGGATTACGAATGTGGGGGGGGCAGGATTGCGGGAGCACGAAGTGCGGAGCAATCCGGTTACGACTATAGCGTAAAAAAGAAAGGATTTTTTCAGACATGGAGAGCCAGATCGAATCAGTCAAAGCCCTTGACGCGTATCGTCTTCGGCAGGTAAAACATATCCCGGAACTGAATTCCGACGGTATGATCTTAGAGCATAAAAAAACAGGGGCAAATATTTTCCTCATGAGCAACGAGGATGACAACAAAGTATTCTGCATCGGTTTCCGGACACCGCCGGCGGACAGCACCGGTGTTCCGCACATCATCGAGCACACCGTGCTCTGCGGATCTGATAAATTCCCGGTGAAGGACCCGTTTGTGGAACTTGTAAAGGGATCTTTGAATACATTCTTAAACGCGATGACCTACCCGGACAAGACCGTGTACCCGATCGCGAGCTGCAATGAGACGGATTTCCAGAACCTTATGGACGTATATATGGACGCCGTCTTCCATCCGAATATCGGAAAAGAGAAGAAGATCTTCATGCAGGAAGGCTGGCACTATGAGCTCGAGAGTCCGGAAGATGAGATCACCTACAACGGCGTTGTATACAACGAGATGAAAGGGGTGTTTTCCTCGCCGGAGAGCGTTCTGGACAGCTTCATCCACACGGCAATGTTCCCGGATACCTGCTATGGCGTGGAGTCCGGCGGAGACCCGGAGGACATCGTTAAGCTGACTTACGAGGATTATCTTGCGTTTTATCATAAATATTATCACCCGTCCAACAGCTATATCTACCTCTACGGAGATATGGACATGGCGGAAAAATTAAAATGGCTCGATGAGGAATATCTCGGAAAGTACGACAGAAAAGAGATCGATTCCGAGATCCGGATCCAGAAAAAATTCAAGGAGCCGATCGAGAGGGAGATCTTCTATTCCGTCTCCGAGTCTGAGAGCCTTGACCATGCGACTTACCTCTCGATCAACACGCAGGCCGGAAACGAGCTCTCCCCGAAGGAGTATGTGGCGTTTCAGATCCTGGAGTATGTGCTCTTAGATGCGCCGGGCGCACCGCTTAAAAAAGCACTCTTAGACGCGGGGATCGGCGACGATATCATGGGCGGCTACGAGTATGGGATCCTGCAGCCGTATTTCTCAGTGATCGCAAAGAATGCAGAGCGTGAGCAGAAAGATGAGTTCGTGAAAGTTGTAAAATCCACACTGAGAAAACTGGTGGACGGCGGCATCGAGAAAAAGAGCCTGAAGGCCGGGATCAACAACTACGAATTCCAGTACCGCGAGGCGGACTACGGTTCTGCGCCGAAGGGACTCATGTACGGTCTCCAGTGCCTGGACAGCTGGCTCTACGGCGGCGATCCGATGATGCACTTAGAGTATGAGGAGACCTTCGCAGCCTTAAAAGAAGGCGCTGACCATGGATATTTTGAAGGACTTATCAGGACATACCTTCTCGACAACCCATATGAGGCGGTTGTGATCGCAAGCCCGAAGAAGAACCTTACCGCCCGGATCGAAGAGCAGACTGCAAAGAAGTTAAAGGAATACAAGGACAGCCTCTCCAAAGAGGAAATCGATGCGCTGGTTCGCCAGACAAAGGAATTAAAAGAGTACCAGGACACCCCGTCCCCGAAGGAAGACCTCGAGAAGATCCCGATGCTGACGAGAGATGAGATCGGAAGAGAGCCTGCGAAGCTGATCTTTGAGGAGACAAAGCTTGACGGCATCACCGTGGTCCGCCACGAGATGTTCACATCCGGGATCGGATATCTGAAAGTCCTCTTTAATACGAACCGGGTTCCGCTGGAAGACCTGCCGTATCTCGGACTCTTAAAATCCGTCCTCGGATATGTGGATACGAAGAACTACAGCTACAGTGATCTGAGCAGTGAGATCTTCTTAAACAGCGGCGGTGTTTCCTTCTCCGTAACCTCCTACCCGGATCTTGCGAAAGCGGGAAGCTTCACAGGAGTTTTCGTTTGCAGCGCGAGAGTCCTCTATGAGAAACTTGACTTTGGATTCGAGATCCTGGAAGAGATCATCAACCGCTCGGTTCTCGATGATGAAAAGCGCTTAAATGAGATCTTGAGCGAAGGAAAGTCAAAGTCCCAGATGAAACTCATGGGATCCGGTCACACGGCGGCCGTTGCGAGAGCGACCTCCTACTTCTCCGATACTTCCTATTTCAACGATATGACAGGCGGGATCGGATACTATAAATTCTTAGAGGACCTGGCAAAGAACTTTGAGACAAAGAAAGACGAGATCATTGCCGGCCTGAAGCGTGTGATGGCAGCGCTCTTTACGAGAGAGAACATGACAGTCAGCTACACAGCTGACCAGGAAGGATTCTCTTATCTGGAAGGCGCGATGAAGAAGCTTTCTGAGAAGATCCCAGCAGGAACCGGAAAAATCTATCCGTTCACAGCACCGAAGGAGAACAGAAATGAGGGCTTTACTTCCTCCTCCAAGGTCAACTATGTGGCACACTGCGGAACCTTCGCGGGAAGCGGATATTCCTACACAGGCGCGCTGCGGATCTTAAAAGTGATGTTAAGCTATGATTATCTCTGGATTAACATCCGCGTGAAAGGCGGCGCATACGGCTGCATGAGCGGCATCGGGCGTTCCGGTGAGGGATATTTTGTCTCCTACCGTGATCCGGAGGTGAAGAAGAGTGATGATATCTATCTCGGAATTCCGGATTATCTGGAGAATTTCGAGGCGGATGAGCGCACGATGACAAAATATGTCATCGGAACCATCAGCGATATTGATACTCCGCTGACTCCGTCCTTAAAGGGAAGCCGCGGACTCTCCGCATGGTATTCCGGAGTGACGGATGAGATGCTGAAAAAAGAGCGCGAGGAGATCTTAAACGCGACCGTGGAAGATATCCGCGCCCTCGCACCGATCACAAAGGCAGTCCTTGAGACAGGAGCTGTGTGTGTAGTCGGAAATGAGGATAAGATCAAGGCGGACAGGGAACTGTTCAAGGAGATCAAACCGTTATTTGAGTAAGAAAAAAGACTGCAAAGGGAACTGTTCGGCAGGTCTGCATACCATCTGCACCGACCGGAACAGAACCTGGGACAGGAAGAAAAAATACAGGGAAAAGTACGGAAACGTTTTTGAAAAAGCTAAGGAGAATTCATGAAAAAAGGATATAAATCAGGTTTTGTGACACTGATCGGCCGTCCGAATGTTGGAAAATCCACATTGATGAACCATCTGATCGGACAGAAGATCGCGATCACGTCGGAAAAACCGCAGACCACGAGAAACAGGATCCAGACCGTGTATACAGACGAGCATGGTCAGATCATCTTCCTCGACACACCGGGGATCCACAAAGCGAAAAACAAGCTCGGTGAGTACATGGTAAACGTTGCGGAGCATACACTCCGTGAGGTCGACGTGATCTTATGGCTCGTGGAGCCGGGAACCTACATTGGTTCCGGTGAGCAGCATATCTTAAAAGTGCTGCAGACCGTAAAGACACCGGTCATCCTCGTCATCAACAAGATCGATACGGTGAAGAAAGAGGATATCTTAAAGACCATCGAGACCTACAAGGATGCATACCACTTTAAAGAGGTGATCCCGGTATCGGCGATGAAGAAGACGAACACCGACACGCTGATCCACACGATCTTCCAGTATCTGCCGGAGGGACCGCAGTACTATGATGAGGACACCGTGACCGACCAGCCGATGCGCCAGATCGCTGCGGAACTGATCCGTGAGAAAGCACTCCGCATGATGTCGGATGAGATCCCGCACGGGATCGCAGTGACGATCGAGCGGATGACGGAGCGCGACAACGGCATGTTCGATATCGATGCGACGATCATCTGTGAGAGAGAGTCCCACAAGGGGATCGTGATCGGAAAAGGCGGTCAGATGTTAAAGCGCATCGGAACCTCCGCGAGGATCGAGATCGAGAACCTCATGGACACGAAGGTCAACTTAAAGCTCTGGGTCAAGGTCCGCAAGGAGTGGAGAGATTCCGAGCTGTATATGAAGAACTACGGATATAATTCGAAAGATATCTGATCACTCTGCTGCAGCATGGCTGGTCAGGCAGACAGATTTCTGTCTGCGGCCGTAGCGGGAAAGCTCTGGATCAGATGCAAGAGGTTATTAAAGGAACGAAGAAATGAGAGAACAGGTAGTCCTGACCGGGATGGTCATCAAATCTGCCCCGGCGGGCGAATATGACAGAAGACTCGTGATCTTAACCTGCGAGCGGGGAAAGATCACGGCTTTTGCAAGAGGTGCGAGAAGACCCGGAAGTACGCTGATGGCGTCCTCCGCCCCCTTTGTGTTCGGCACATTCTCCCTCTATGAGGGTCGGGACGCCTATTCCCTCGTCTCTGTTGAGGTACAGAATTACTTCCGGGAGATCACGGAAAATATGGAGGCGGCATGTTACGGATCCTATTTTCTGGAGTTCGCGGACTATTACGGGAGAGAGAACCTGGAGGCAGTCGAGACCTTAAAACTTCTCTACCAGTCACTCCGGGCACTCTTAAAGAGCGCGATCCCGAATCGGCTCGTGAGGGCTGTCTTTGAGTTAAAGCTCATGGAGATCAACGGCGAGTACATGGAAAAGCCTCTGGGAAGGCTGGAAGACTCCACGATCTATACGTGGGAATACGTTCTCGCGTCTCCGGTGGAAAAGCTTTACACCTTTACAGTCACGGAGAAAGTCCTGGAAGAATTCACAAAGTGCGTGGCGGAAAATAAGCGGCGATTTGTGGATAAAACCTTCCATTCACTTGACATTTTGGATGTTCTTGTATATAAATGATGTTAAAGGTTTTTTGACTTTTTTGGCAATGGATCATTCGTTGCTTTTCACGGGTAGGAATTTTCAGAACTGAAAATTCCGTATGATACAGTAGCGGTCGCGGATTTTGCCGATTTGGAATGCGAAGCATCGGTATCATAAACAGGTTTATCCTTAAAAATCGTTTTTGAGGATCAAGGAGGAATTATGAAAAAAGGACAGACGGCGGCAGCCATTCTCCTTCTCGCATTTGCCTTAAACGGCTGCGGCGGCGGAGTGGGAAAGACCGCATTTGCCCCGACGGAGACCAGCCTTTATGTCACAAAGGAAGGCACCGTCACCAGCGCAGATGTGGAAATCTGCGAGAATGATTATTACAGCGCCGATGAATTAAAAGCCTATGCGCAGGAGATGCTGGACGCATTCGAGAGCGAAAACCAGTCCGGAAGCAGTGAGAAAAAGGCTGAGATCACGGAATGTACCGTGAAGGATGGGACTGCGAAACTTCTCATCACCTTCCCGGATGCGGAGGAATACCTTCGCTTTGCGGCGGAGTATCCGGATGAGGAGAGCGGGATCCAGGTCGAGAGTCTGGATGTGGTTTCCGTGCAGGACGGAGTGGAAAAAGGCTATATCGTCGGTTCAAATTTCTATAAAGCAGGCGATGAAAAGACGGAAGTATCCGCTGTGGACATCACAAAACAGAAAAAGTTCTATGTGGTCTGTGTGACCGGCAGCGCGAAGATCCAGACGGACGGTGCGATCCAGTATGTGTCCGAGGGGGTGACCTTAAACGGGAATACGGCCGAGACGCCGAAAGGCGAGACGTCTTATATTATCTTCAGATAAAAGGATCCGACGGAAATCCGCGGATCTTAGAGAGACGGGATCTTCAGTTTAAGATCCTGTGATCATGGCAATACGCCGGATGGGATGGAATTACCCCGAAATCCCAGGTGGTTGTAGATAGAATTACTTTCCGCATAAACCAGTGCGGAAGAGATCAAGAGGAGAGTCACAATGGAAAAGACAATGGAAAAAATTGTAGCACTTGCGAAATCCAGAGGCTTTGTTTATCCGGGTTCCGAGATTTACGGAGGTCTTGCAAACACATGGGATTACGGCAATCTGGGCGTAGAGCTTAAGAATAACGTAAAACGTGCGTGGTGGAAGAAATTCATCCAGGAAAATCCGTACAACGTAGGTGTGGACTGCGCGATCTTAATGAACTCCCAGACATGGGTTGCATCCGGACATATCGGCGGTTTCTCCGATCCGTTAATGGACTGTAAGGCATGTAAAGAGCGTTTCCGTGCCGACAAGCTCATCGAGGATTATATGGCAGAGAAAGGCATCGAGCCGGAAACTCCGATCGATGGCTGGAGCCAGGAGCAGATGAAGAAGTACATCGACGACAACCAGATCCCGTGCCCGAGCTGCGGAAAGCATGACTTCACGGATATCCGTCAGTTCAACTTAATGTTCAAGACATTCCAGGGCGTTACCGAGGATGCAAAGAACACCGTTTACTTAAGACCGGAGACTGCACAGGGTATCTTCGTAAACTTCAAGAATGTCCAGAGAACATCCAGAAAGAAAGTTCCGTTCGGTATCGGACAGATCGGTAAGTCCTTCCGTAACGAGATCACACCGGGCAACTTCACATTCCGTACCAGAGAGTTCGAGCAGATGGAGTTAGAGTTCTTCTGCAAACCGGGTACAGACCTTGACTGGTTCGCATATTGGAAACAGTTCTGCATCAAGTGGCTGCAGGATCTCGGCATCAAACCGGACGAGATGCGTGCACGTGACCATTCTCCGGAGGAGCTCTGCTTCTACAGTAAGGCAACCACAGACCTTGAGTTCTTATTCCCGTTCGGCTGGGGCGAGCTCTGGGGTATCGCGGACAGAACCGATTACGACCTGACACAGCATCAGAACGTATCCGGACAGGATATGTCCTACTTCGACGATGAAGTAAACGAGAAGTACATCCCGTACGTTATCGAGCCGTCACTCGGCGCAGACCGTGTAACACTTGCATTCCTCTGCTCCGCATATGACGAGGAAGAGTTAGAGGGCGGCGATGTCCGCACCGTTATGCACTTCCATCCGGCGATCGCACCGGTGAAAGTCGGCATCCTTCCGTTATCCAAGAAGTTAAACGAGGGCGCTGAGAAGGTATACGCAGAACTTTCCAAATACTACAACTGTGAGTTCGATGACAGAGGAAATATCGGTAAGAGATACAGAAGACAGGACGAGATCGGTACTCCGTTCTGCGTAACATACGACTTTGATTCTGAGACAGACGGCGCTGTAACCGTTCGTGACAGAGACACGATGGAGCAGGTTCGTATCCCGATCGCAGAGTTAAAGAGCTATTTTGAGGATAAATTAAGTTTCTAATGGAGTCCGGAACGTGCAAAGCACATGACTGGCTGCGGAGCGGATCTGCAGACGGCGTGTGAGCCGCATGTGATTTAGGACTTTATGACAGGATGAGGCGGCTGGATCTTATGTCAGACCGCCTCTTTCTTCTATAACAGGAAATGACAGACAGGAAAGAAAAATGGAAAAAAGTAAGATCATTCTGGCATCCGGTTCCCCGAGACGGAAAGAACTGCTTTTGCAGATCGGGATCGTCCCGGAGATCATCGTGAGCCATGTGGAAGAGAAGATCACATCGGACGTCCCTGCTGAGGTCGTGATGAGTCTCGCAGAGCAGAAAGCCGTCGATGTGGCAAAAGAGATGTCGGAGGGAACCGTGATCCTTGGGTCCGATACGGTCGTCGCGGCGGACGGAAAGATCCTCGGGAAGCCGAAGAGCCACGAGGAGGCGTATGAGATGATCAGGCGTCTCGCGGGGCGCAGCCATCAGGTCTATACGGGCGTCTGCCTCGTGAAAAAAGGACCGGAGGGAGAAGCGGATACGGTCGTTTCCTTCTATGATGAGACGGACGTGAATGTTTCCCCGATGACGGAAAAAGAGATCCGGGAGTATGCGGATTCCGAGGAGCCGATGGACAAGGCGGGATCGTATGCGGTCCAGGGATTTTTTGCAAGATATATCGACGGATTAAAGGGATCTTACGCGAATGTGATGGGACTTCCGGTGCATCTTGTATATCAGGAATTGAAAAAACTTGGTGCTTTATAAATGTGCAGACGGGTTGATTCATCAGGTCAGCGCATCTTGCTGTGCTGACCGTAATAAAACATACTTGCAGACAACGATCTGTGAGGTCTGCGTACCTGTTGCGGGAGACACAGGAAAACATAAGCTTGAGGACAGAAATATGGGAAAATGGAACCGGTGGGGAAGGACGCTTGCGGCGGTCGTCCTCACGGCAGTGATCGTCTGCGGATGCGGCGTGAAAGAGACGCTGCTTTCCGGCAGAAAAAGTGAAAGAGAGTACGGGAAAGCCGAGACCATGGTGATCGTCACCACGGAGCGGCTCCGTTATGAAGAATTATATACAGACAAGATCTGGGATGTCGCGGTGGACGAGTCCGGAACCACGTTTGAGGAGACTCTGGTAAACCAGATCCATGATTTTTTAAAGGAATTAAAGACGATGAGCCGCATGGCCGACGAGGAGAACGTCACACTCTCGGGAAAAGAGCGGGAGCTTGTGAAGCAGGCGGCGGCTCAGTATATGGAAAATCTGAAAAACGCCGGGGACAGCTTCGAGATCACCCGGGATGTGGCAGAATCCTTATATGAGGACTACTGGAAAGCGGAAAAACTGGTGGAGACCCTGACGGAAAATGTCAATCTGGAGGTCAGCGACAGCGAGGCGAAGGTCATCACGGTCGATGAGATCGTACTTTCCGACAAAGATCAGGCGGATGAGACCTTAAAAAAGGTCCGGACGGAGGGAACGGATTTTATGACGGTCGCAAAAGAGGTGTCCGAGGACCAGGAGATCGAGAAAAAGATCTCCAGAGGCATGAGGTCAGAAGAATATGAGCAGGCCGCTTACGCGCTGGCTTCCGGGGAGATCAGCGATGTGATCGGGGCAGACGGAAAATATTATATTCTGCGCTGCGTGAGCGATTACGATGAGGCCGCGACGAAGATCCGGAAGGAAGAGATGGTCCGGGAGAAGAAGAACGAGGCGTTCTATGAGACATACTCGGAGTACGCGGCGAAGGTCCATCTCGCGAAGGATGACAGTCTGTGGAAAAATCTTTCCATCACAGACGGGGAGAAGACATCGGCAGATTTCTTCGAGATCTTTGAGACGGTATGTAAGGAGACGGAATGACGGTCCCTCTGGTCTGCGCATCTGTTTGCGGACTGTGAGATCACATAGACGGAACGGCGTAACTATTCAGTAGGTCTGCGCACTTGCTGCGCTGACCATAATAAAGCACAGGATTGTAGGCAAAAATCCCATTGGCGAAGCCGATCTGGAATGGATTTTTGCTCGTAACTTGCCATGCATCCGAAGGAAAGCTCCAGGGGAGGTTTCTGTAGGTGTGAGGGTGCTGAACAGTTACGGAACGGCAAAAAATATATGGAGGTAAGCAATGGTAGCATTAAAGGTCGAAGAGCAGAAAGCATTTACGGAAGGGCTTTTTATCGGGGAGATCTTTGATAAATTTCTTGTCAGGGAAGCGGAGATCGTGACCTGGAACCGGTTTTCCATCGACGGAAAGATCCGTCAGGGATATTTTTCGGAAGAAGAGCTAGAGGAGAACCGGATCGAAGAATATTCTTCCTGGAAGAGCTTAAAGCCGATCTGCTACTCCCTGATCAGGGGAAAACGGCTGCCGGAGAGCTTCCGGATCGTATTTCTGATGCCGCCGTCGGCAAGAGACCGGTTTGTTTCCGGGAGAGTTCCGGGGATCAGTCCGGATCAGGTAGGAGGACTTTACATCAATGTCCAGTATGAAAACCAAGAGATGATCTGCGTTACGGGGACGTCCATGAAACAGTTTACCATGGATCGGACGCTGGAGAATGAATGGGACGAGAATGTAAGGAAATTCCTCCGGAAAAACGGGGTAGCAGTCAGCTAGGACCGGCTGCGGTCTGTAAAATATGGGGAACAGACCGGAAAGCAGCATCATTTTGGGAAAGGGGTTACTATCATGGAAAAATTTGCGGATCTTCAGTATGTCCGTCCGGACATGGAAAAAGTCTTTGCGCGCGTATCGGGGGATATCGCAGCGTTAAAGGAAGCAAAGAGCTATGAGGAGTTTAAAAATGCCTACATGGACTTCGTGGAGGCGGATACGGAGCTTGAGACGGCAAAGACAGTCGCTCATATCCGGAACACGATCAACCTTTTAGACAGCTTCTACGAGGGCGAGATGGCATATTTCAACAGCCAGATGCCGAAATACGGGATCCTGAAAAAAGAGATGGGAGAGGTCATTGTGGCATCCCCGTTCAAAGGCGAGATGGAGAAAGAATTCGGCTCCATCCTCCTGCAGAACATGGAAGCGCAGAAACAGCTCTCCGACGAGTGCATTGTGGACGATCAGGTGGAGGAAGCCGAGCTTGTCAACCAGTACATGAAGACCCAGGCGGCGGCCACCGTGGATTTCCGCGGAGAGCAGCTCGGGACATACGGACTCTTAAAACACATGCAGAGTACGGACCGCACTGAGAGAAAAGCGGCGTTTGAGGCGTGGGCGAAGCTCTATGCGGGGATCGCCCCGAAGCTCGACGAAGTCTATGACGGTCTCGTGAAGGTGCGCTCCGGAATGGCGAAAAAGCTCGGATTTGAGAGCTTTATCCCGATGGGATATCTGCGCCGCCGCCGTTTCGACTATACGGCGAAAGACCTGGAAGTGTTCCGGAAACAGGTGCGGGAGATCATTGTCCCGGCTGCGAAGGAGCTCTATGAGCGCCAGAAAGAGGCACTCGGCATCGAGCATCTCTATTATTACGATGAGTCCCTGACCTCCCCGGACGGAAATCCGGTCCCGGTCGGTGATAAGGAATACCTGGTCGGTGAGGCTCAGAAGATGTACCGCGAACTCTCGAAGGAGAGCGGAGAGTTTTTCGATTTCATGATCGAACATGATCTCTTCGACCTGGAGTCGAAACATGGAAAGCGCGCGGGCGGATACTGCACGACACTTCCTCTCTACCATGCACCGTTTATCTTCTCCAACTTCAACGGCACGGACGCCGATGTGAATGTCCTGACCCACGAGGCGGGCCATGCGTTTGCCGGTTTCACAGCGGCAAAATTCCAGAAGATCCCGGAGCTCTGCCACTCCACAAGTGAGATCGCGGAGATCCACTCGATGAGCATGGAACTCTGGACTTACCCCTGGATGGAGAAATTCTTCGGGGACCGCGCGGAGCAGTACCGGAAAGAGCACCTCGCGGACGCTCTCATGAAGATCCCGTATATGGTCTGCGTGGATGAATTCCAGCACAAGGTCTTTGAAAATCCGGAGATGACCGCGATAGAGCGGAGAGCAGTCTGGAGCAGCCTGGAAAAGATCTATATGCCGTGGAGAGATTATGACGGCAACGAATTCCTTGAGGGCGGCGGATTCTGGATGCAGAAGCAGCACATCTTCTTGTATCCGTTCTACTATGTGGACTACGCGATGGCCCAGATGGGGGCGTTTGAGTTCTACACAAAGATGAAGGAAGACCGGAAAGCGGCATGGGCAGACTACTACAAACTCTGCGCAGCCGGCGGTTCCATGGGATATTTCGATCTCTTAAAATACAGCGGACTCCACAAAGTCCTGGATGACGGTTCTGTGAAGATCATCATGAAGGGCGTGTTTGAGGAGCTGGGATTATAAAAAGAAAGATAAGCAGCGGAACTTATTCTCTGAGAGTAGTTCCGCTGCTTTTTTCATCGAGAAGAATACAACATGCAATACGGCATAAATTGGTTACTTTTCACGGGTAGGAATTTTCTGAACTGAAAATTCCGTATGATACCGTTATGGCCGCGGATTTTGCCGATTTGGAATGCGAAGCATCGGCAAAATCCTGTTACAGTGCGCGGGCATGGAGTGCCCGTGTACTGTAACATAAATTGTAAAAACTTCCTCTTAGTTTTCAGAAAAAAGTAAGGAAAAAAGGATCGAAATATGGTAGGATGATACTAGGGTCAAAAGGACGAAAATCCGATGCAAGCTTGCTTGCAAGAGGATTTCCGACCTTGGGACCCGCCAAAAACATGAATAAGCAGCCATTTTTCGCAGAAAAATGAGCGGATTATGAATGTTTTTGAGTATTGTGAGAGCACGAAGTGCGGAACAATACGGTATCATAAGAAACCTAAAAAGGAGGACAAATCATGGAACAGATCGCAATCCTTGTTGTGGATGATGAGAAAGAGATCGCGGACCTTGTGGAGATCTACCTGGTCAGCGATGGATATAAAGTATTTAAGGCAAACAATGCGAAAGAGGGACTGGAGATCCTGGAAAAGGAGGAGATCCATCTGGTGCTCCTGGACATCATGATGCCGGGAATGGACGGACTCGAGATGTGCAGAAAGATCCGGGAGACGAACAACATCCCGATCATCATGCTGAGTGCGAAATCAACGGATCTCGACAAGATCCTGGGACTTGGGACCGGCGCGGATGACTATGTGGTAAAACCGTTCAATCCGCTTGAACTCACGGCCCGTGTGAAATCCCAGCTCCGCCGTTATACCCAGTTAAACCCGAACAGCAATACCGGAAAGGCGGCAAAGAACGAGATCACGATCCGCGGACTCTCGATCAACAAAGACAACCACAAGGTCATCGTGTACGGGGAGGAGATCAAGCTGACTCCGATCGAGTTCGATATCCTGTACCTTCTCGCGTCGAATCCGGGCCGCGTGTTCAGCACGGATGAAATCTTTGAGAAGGTGTGGAACGAAAAAGTATACGAGGCAAACAATACCGTCATGGTACATATCCGGAGACTGCGCGGAAAGATGAAAGAAGACACGAGACAGGATAAGATCATCACGACGGTCTGGGGGGTAGGATACAAAATTGAAAAGTGACTGGAGCAGAAACTTTTACACGCAGATCGCGGTCAATATCTTTTACAGCGCTCTGATCGCATGTCTGGTGGACGCGTTCCTGATCATGAATATCAACCTTCTGCTGGCATATCTGGACCAGACCAGGTACGCGAATATGATGATCTTCCAGATCTTCCGGATGGGGACGATCACGACGATCCTCTATGTCCTCATCGGGATCGGAGTCTTTTCCCTCACGCTTCTGCTGCTTGAGAGAAAGACGATGAAATACATCGGAAAGATCGCGATGGCGATCCAGAACATCTCCGAAGGCGATCTGAATACCCAGATCGAGGTCGTGGGAGACGATGAATTCTCTGCAATGGCATCCAATCTGAACAGGATGGAAGCAGATATCCGGAAGCTTATGGATAAGGAGCGCGAATCGGAGCGGACGAAGAATGAGCTGATCACGAACGTCGCCCATGACCTTCGGACACCGCTCACGTCCATCATCGGCTATCTGGAGCTTCTCTCCTCCGGACCGGCGATCAGCCAGGAGATGCAGAAAAAGTATATCGATATCGCTTATGTGAAGGCAAAACGCCTGGAAAAACTGATCGAAGATCTCTTCGGCTTTACGAAGATGAACTACGGCAGGATTTCCATGAACGTCGGAAAAGTGGACATCGTTAAGCTTCTCGGGCAGCTTTTGGAGGAATTTTATCCGAGTTTTATGGATAAGGACCTGACTTACGAGTTAAAGAGCAATGTCCCGTCCCAGGTGATCACGGCGGACGGAAATCTCCTCGCGAGACTTTTCGACAACCTGATCAACAACGCGATCAAATACGGGGCCGAAGGAAAGAAAGTCCTGGTCCAGGTGCTCGCGAAGGACGATATAGTCACGGTGTCCGTCACGAACTACGGCTATGTGATCCCGGCGGAGGAGCTGCCGCTGATCTTCAATAAATTTTACCGCGTGGAGCAGTCCCGCTCATCAAAGACCGGAGGAACCGGTCTGGGACTTGCCATTGCAAAGAGCATCGTGGACATGCATGGCGGAACGATCAGCGTGGCCAGTGACCTGAACGGAACGGTGTTCACCGTAAAGCTGAAGGTGGATTTTGATGTGAATAAGGAAAATTTTGCAGGCAATGCTTCACGCTAGGAATATCAGGGGAAATATATGAATCAGACGAAAAAATATCTGCTTTTTGGGTGTATGGCTGCCGTCCTTGTGACGGCGGACAGCTTTCCCGCTTTTGCCGGGGATTCGGAACTCTACGGAGTCAGCCTGGATCAGGAAGAACAGGCGAAAGCTCCGGTCGCTCTGGACATCACGGCCGTGTATGGGAAGACGGCCAGGCTCGGGAGTTTTGTCCCGTTAAAGATCCGCCTCTACGGCCAGTCGGAGAGTGCGTTTCAGGGGACTCTTACCGTGTCGACGCTGGAGAGCGTAAACAACGGGACGGCGGAACCGTATGAATATTCCTGGTCGGTCGAGGTTTCGCCTGCGGAGACAAAGAACATGGAGCTCTACGTCCCGCTGGGGCAGAAAAACGGCAGGATCTATCTGACATTAAAAGACGCGAAAAACAGGACCATGGGGGAAACCTCCATGGATTTTGACGTTTCAAAGGAAGAGAGCCGTCTCCTTGCGGGAGTTATCGAAAACAGACCGGGAAACTTAAACTGGCTCGACGGAGTCGGTCTGAATTACGGGATGGTCCAGTCGAAAACGGTCGAGATCGCGAAGGAGGACTTTCCGGATGACCCGAGAGGACTTTCGATGTTCGACCTGCTCATTGTAAACGGGATCGACTGCGGGACTCTTGACCAGGCACAGAAAGAGGCCGTGGCGGACTGGGTGAGCGACGGTGGTACCCTGATCCTCGGCACCGGAAAAAACGGCGGGAAAACACTGGAACTCCTGAGTGAAATGCAGACGGATATCACGCTGGAGGACGCGAAGACCGTGTGGATCGGAATGGGAACCGAGTACGCGGATCAGAATCCGGCAGAATCTGAGGTGCGCTTAAACTACGCGCAGGCGGAGATTCCTGGCGCTTCGGAACGGATGGTCACAGACGGGACCCCGCTCTTAAAGATCATGAGCTGCGGAAACGGACGGATCGGCGTTCTGGGGATCGATCTTTCGGAGATCACCGGCTTCGTGAAACGAAATCCTTCCTACGCGGCCTGGTTTCTCGGGGAGGTGTTCCGGGAGGAAGAACTGAACAGGATCTATTACTATTCCTATGGCCGGGATGCCGGCTACTGGAATGCCCAGAATCTTGTGAGCGGAGGAAATGCGAAGCGGCTTCCGAACCTTGTCCTCTACGGCTTTGTGATCTTTGGATATCTGGTCATCGCGGGGCCGGGTCTCTATCTGACGCTGAAAAGAAAAGGACTGAACAGGTATTACGGCGGTTCTTTGCTTGTCTTTTCGGCAGCAGCCTGCGTTGTGATCTGGGCGATGGGGGGAAAGACGAGATTCACGAGTGAGTTCTGTACAAGTGCGACGATCCTGGATGCGGAGAACGATACCGTCCGTGAGAAGACATTCTTAAATATCCGGACGCCGGACAGCAGCGGATTTTCCGTGAAGCTCACGCCGGACTACCGGGTCTCCCCGCTGACAAGGAGCGGACGGTATGATACGGTCCGCGTGGAGAACTTTGAAAAGAACATTCAGGCTGCGATTGGGATCCGGAAAGAGGCGGATGACACCGTGATCTTCAGCAGAAGATCAAAAGCGTTTGACTCCCGGTATTTTCTTCTGGAACGGGAGACAGAGATGCAGGGCAAAACGGATGCCAGTCTCACGGTATCGGGCGGAAAGATCAGCGGTTATGTTGAGAATCATCTGCCTGTGAAGCTGGAAAATGCGGCGGTCTATCTCTACGGACAGGTCGTGATCCTGGGCGATCTGGAGCCGGGACAGAGGATCGAACTGGAGAATGAGAAGCTTCTGGTATGGCCGGTCGGAATGACATGGCTGCTCGCGGATCGGGTCTGCGGCTATCCGGACCGCGCGGACGATTCGAACGAGGAGTACATGGAAAATATTCAGAAATCCGGTCTCGGAGGATATTTTGCGGATCATTATTATTCCAGATATAACCCGGAAGTCCGACTCGGCGGCTTTATTCCGTCATCCTACGCGGGATCGGCCGGAATCCCTGCTGACAACCAGGACGGAAAGACGTTCTATACGGAATCGGTGAGCTGTCAGATGGGAAAGGACGGGGAGATCTACCGCTGTGGTCAGATGGCGGAGCCGTCTGTGAGTACCGGAATGGGCGTCAGCTACGGAAACGCCATGGTCCTGTACGGAACGGATCCGGTGATCGTGGAATATGATCCGGGAACGGATATTCAGATCGGGACATATTCCTTCCTGCCTGTTTCGGAGCAGTTTTTCGAGGATGCGAGATATTCCTATATCGGCCGGTTTTCCGGAGAAGCGTCATTTTATAATGAGAAGACGGGAACCTACGATCCGGTCGATATCCGGAAACAGGATTTTACGAGGGAGGAACTGAGCGATTACATTGCCGCGGACGGAAAGATCACGGTCCGCTATTCCGGCGGGAATGACGCGGAGAATGGAACCAGTCAGGCACTTCCGCTCCTGATGGTCACGGGGAGGGAAAACTGATGCTGAAGATACAGGGACTGAAAAAGAAATTTGGCAATTTTGAGGCGCTCTCCGGACTCGACATGGAAGTTGCGGAGGGAGCGCTTTACGGCTTTGTCGGACCGAACGGAGCCGGAAAGACCACAGCGATCCGTATCATCACGGGACTCCTGAATGCGGATGAAGGTTCTGTCCTGATCGACGGAAAAGATGCGTTCTGCTACCGGGACCAGGTGAAGGATCTGTTTGGATACGTTCCGGATGAATTTGGTCTGTATGACAATCTGAAAGTCTGGGAATACATGGACTTTTTTGCCTCCTGTTACGGGCTTTCCGGCCTGGTGGCGAGAGAGCGGTGTACAAACCTCCTGGAACAGGTAAAGCTTGCGGATAAGGAAGACTTTTTCGTGGACAGTCTTTCGCGCGGAATGAAGCAGCGGCTCTGTCTGGCCCGCGCAATGATCCACGATCCGAAGCTTCTGATCCTGGACGAGCCGACCTCCGGGATGGACCCGAGAGCGCGTGTGGAATTCAAGGAGCTCTTAAAGGAGCTGTGCGCGGAGGGAAAGACGATCCTTGTGAGCTCCCATATCCTCTCGGAGTTGGCGCAGATGTGTACCGATATCGGGATCATTGATGCCGGAAAGATCGTTCTGTCCGGAAACATGGGGGATATCTTAAAGCAGGTCAATGATTCGAACCCGATCCGTGTCCAGGTTGTCGAGAATGTCCGGGAGGCGGTACAGTTTCTCAGGGCAGAGCCGGAGGTCCGGACGATCACTGTGGAAGGAAACGACCTCGTCGTGGGATTCCACGGCGGAAAGGACGCGGAGGCGATGCTTCTCGCAAAACTGGTAGCGCACAACATCGGGATCTGCGGATTCTGGAGAGAACAGGGGGACCTGGAGAGCATCTTCATGCAGATCACGGATCATGATATGGAAAAGGTGGTGATGACGAGTGAAGAATAATCCGGTCTATAAGAGGGAAATGCTGGTCCGGTCGAGAAGTTTCCGGATCCCGCTCATCATCATGATCTTTAACGGGATCCTGGCTCTGGTGGCGCTCTTAAACATGTACCAGAGCATCGCGCAGGTAAAGGTGAGCGGATCCGTCACCTATGAGAATTTTTTACAGCTCTACACGTTTGTGGCTGCCCTGGAGTTTATGATGCTGATGTTCATCATGCCGGCGCTGACGTCGGCCAGCATCAGCGGGGAGCGGGAACGCCACACGCTGGAGCTGATGTTTACGACAAAGATCCGCCCGGTCGACATTGTGATCGGAAAACTCGCGTCGGCGTTCACGCATCTGATGATCCTCGTGTTCTCGAGTCTTCCGGTCCTGATGCTGACCTTCATCTATGGGAGCATCAGTTCGCAGGATCTCTTCCTGCTGCTGTTCAGCTATGTGACCGTTGCATTGTACTGCGGAAGTCTCGGAATCTTTGCTTCTTCGTTGATGAAGCGCTCGACATTTTCGAATGTCATCACCTACGGGATCATGCTGGTCCTCGTGGTGGGGACGTACATGCTGAATGTGTTCCTGCTGAGGATCTCGGAGACAGAGATCAATATGATGGTGCTGGGGGCGGGGGAGACGATCCCTGAGCCGACTTCCGGGGCGGCCGTCTATCTGCTGCTCGCGAATCCGGCGATCACGTTCGCGCAGATCCTGGAAGGCCAGGTTGCGGGAGGCGGAGGAAACTTTAAGATCCGGAACTTTCTCGGAAGTCAGGCTGGGAATCTGATCACGGATCACTGGGTCTTCTTTAGCCTCATCCTGCAGCTTGTCCTGTCGGCGATCTTCATATGGGGAGCCGTCTTTTTCCTGGAACCGGTGAGAAGACAGAAAAAGGCTGATCTTCAGAGTACCCGCTGAGTTACTTTTTACGGGCGGAACAGTCAGAGAGAAAAAATTCATGTGGAGGTAACAGGAATGTTTTATATCGGATGCCATCTCTCCTCTGCGAAGGGGTTCCTCGCGATGGGAAAGGACGCGGAAAAGATCGGAGCGACGACGTTCCAGTTTTTCACGAGAAATCCACGGGGCGGAAGTGCAAAGCCGCTCGACCATGAGGATATCCAGGCATTTTTAAAATTAAAGGAAGAGCTGGGGATCGGAACACTGGTGGCCCATGCTCCGTATACATTAAACGGCTGCTCAGCGGACGAAAAGATCCGTGATTTCGCGAAGCGGACCATGGCGGATGACCTGGAGCGCATGGAGGCGATCCCGGGAAATCTCTACAATTTTCATCCCGGAAGCCATGTAAAACAGGGCGTGGAAGCTGGGATCACTTATATCGCAGAAATGTTGAATGAGATCCTGCGTCCGGATCTCCACACGACGGTACTCCTCGAGACGATGGCCGGAAAGGGGAGCGAGGTCGGGAGAAGCTTTGAGGAGCTTCGGGAAATTCTTGACAGAGTCGAACTTTCTGATAAGATGGGAGTATGCATGGATACGTGTCATGTCTGGGATGCCGGGTATGACATTGTAAATGATCTTGACGGCGTGCTGGCGGAGTTTGACCGGATCGTGGGTCTCGACCGTCTGAAAGCGGTCCATTTGAACGACAGCATGAATGTGCGGGGAGCCGGAAAGGACCGCCACGCACGGATCGGGGAAGGCGAGATCGGTGCGGAGGCGCTTGTCAGGGTGATCAACCACCCGGCGCTGCGCGATCTGCCGTTCTGTCTGGAGACTCCGAATGAGCTTCCGGGATATGCAGAAGAGATCCGCTTTCTGAAAGAACACAGACAATAAAAAGGAGAACATGGGATATGGGTATTTTAAAAGTTGGTGTCGGCGCGTTAAAGAGTGTACTGGAGGATTCTTGGCGCGAGTATTTCTACTGTCCGGCGATGGAACCGGATGTCCTTGTCAAAAAAGGGGAAAACAGAAAGTCAAATAGAAGCTATAACACAAAAAACAGTGACAACCTGATCTCCAACGGATCCATCATTGCGGTCAATGAGGGACAGTGCATGATGATCGTGGATCAGGGAGCGATCGTTGAGGTCTGCGCGGAAGCCGGAGAGTTTGTGTACGATACCTCCGCGGAGCCGAGTATCTTCTACGGAAATCTCGGAAAGAGCATCGGGGACAGCTTTAAGCAGTTCGGAAAGCGTTTCACGATGGGCGGCGACACGGCGAGAGACCAGAGAGTCTACTTCTTTAATACAAAGGAGATCGTCGGAAACAAGTACGGCACGGCGAATGCGGTCCCGTTCCGCGTGGTGGACCAGAACATCGGTCTCGACATGGATATTGCGATCCGCTGCCACGGCGAATATTCCTACCGGATGGTGGATCCGATCCTCTTTTATAAGAACATCTGCGGAAACATCGAGGAGGATTATACGAGAGACAAGATCGATTCCCAGCTTCGCAGCGAGCTCCTGACAGCCCTGCAGCCGGCATTCGCAAAGATTTCCGGGATGGGAGTCCGCTACAGCGCACTTCCGGGGCATACGGTAGAGCTTGCAAATGCGCTCCGTGAGATCCTCTCCGACAGCTGGGACGATGTCTACGGGATCACGGTGAGCAAGATCGGAGTGAGCTCCGTGAAAGCCTCCGAGGAAGACGAGAAGATGATCAAGGAGCTGCAGAGAAATGCGACATTTCGCAACCCTGGAATGGCGGCAGCGCAGCTCGTAAATGCACAGGCGGAGGCGATGCAGAGTGCGGCGAAAAACACTTCGACCGGCCCGATGATGGCGTTCGCCGGAATGAACATGGCTGCACAGAACGGCGGATTTAATGCCCAGGGACTGTTTGACATGGCAGCTGCCCAGGGACAGCAGGGTGATTCCAATATGGCTGCCCAGGCTCCGCAGACATCCGGCGGACCGGCAAAGATGGCGCCGTTATCCGGCTGGACCTGCTCCTGTGGTCAGGAGGGAAATACCGGAAACTTCTGCTCCAACTGCGGAAAGAAGAAGCCGGAGGAGAGCGGTTCCTGGACCTGCTCCTGCGGACAGGTAAATACGGGCAATTTCTGTTCAAACTGCGGAAAGAAGCGCCCGGACACTGTCTGGACCTGCTCCTGCGGTCAGGAAAATAAAGGAAACTTCTGTGCGAACTGCGGAAAGCCGAGACCATAAAAGAATCAGCTCCCGGATTGTTTCGGAATGACAGTCCGGGAGTTATGCCAGATACAGGGGGAAAAAGAGATGGCACTTGTAAGTTATAAATGCCCCAACTGCGGCGGCTCAGTGGTCTTTGATCCGAAAAAGCAGAAATTCTGCTGTGAGTTCTGCATGTCAGAATTTACGGAGGAAGAGATGAAAGCCGCGGCTCTGAGTTCAACAGAGACCAGCGGTGTGCAGGATGGGGGTGATACCTCCGGGACAGCGGGAACGGAGGCACAGGCAGAAAGCGGGGTTAATGCGAAAGCAGGCACCGAAACAGGTGCAGATCAAATATCCGATATGGCACAGAGTGGCCGTGCAGGCAGCACAGATCAGAAAGAGGACGCTCTCGTCTACATTTGTCCGAGCTGCGGTGCGGAGGTCGTGACGGATGCCACGACAGCGGCGACGTTCTGCTATTACTGCCACAACCCGGTCGTCCTCTCCGGAAAGCTTTCCGGGGAATTCCTGCCGGACTATGTGATCCCGTTTGCGATGGATAAGAAACAGGCGACGGGGATCTTCCTTGACTGGATCAAAAAGAAAAAATATATCCCGGATGACTTTTTCTCAAAAAGTCAGATCGAGAAGTTCTCCGGCGTGTATTTCCCGTACCTGATGTACAGCTGCAAGGTGGAGGGAAAGATCCAGGCGGAAGGTGAAAAACAGCGGACCTGGGTTGCAGGAAATATCCGGTATACAGAGCATAAAAAATACCGGATGGAGCGCGCAGGGGAACTCGATGTCAGAAATGTGACGAGAAATGCCTTAAAGAAAAATAACAGCGCACTCGTGGAAGGCGTTCTGCCCTTCGATATGGAAAAGCTGAAATCGTTTGATATGGGATACCTCTCGGGATTCCAGGCGGAAAAGCGGGATATGGAGAAAGAAGCTCTGACGCCGGAGGTGGAGCAGGAAGTAAAGCAGTACACGGTGGAACAGCTGAAAAACGACGTGATGGGACAGTACTCCGCAGTCCGCGTGGATCAGAGTGACACAAATATCCGGGACGCAAAGTGGCAGTATGCCCTGCTCCCGGTGTGGATCCTTACATATAGGGATAAGGTCAGAAAAGACGAACTCTATTACTTTGCGATGAACGGGCAGACAGGAAAGATCTGCGGAAAGCTTCCGGTCGCAAAAGGAAAGCTTGTGAAACTGTTCCTGGAGATCTTTGTGCCGGTTGCGGCGATCCTGATGATCGGAGGGTGGTTCCTGTGATGAAAATGAAGTGGATAACTGAAAAGACGGGGAAGAACAGTGGGAAAAACAGGGGCATTCTGGGAGCGGCAGGAAGATCGCTGAAAGTTTTCCTGGCAGCAGGCGTCCTTGGGATCTTCCTCTCGGGAACTGCCTTCGCAGCGTCCGGTGAGGACGCGTACCGCATGGCGGAGGGAACGGAAAACTATGCCGATGTCTACGATATGGCGGATCTTTTTACGGACGAAGAAGAACAACAGCTCTCCGGACAGGCGCAGACGCTTTCTGAGAAGATGAAGATGGAGGCGGTCATCGTCACGACGGAGGAAAATTCTGACTCCGCGCAGGTGTTTGCGGACGGATTTTACACGGAGGGCGGCTTTGGAACAGGCTCTGACCATTCGGGAATCCTGTTCCTCATCGACATGGACAACCGGGAGCTCTATATTTCCACGACCGGACAGATGATCCGGTATATGACGGACAGCCGGATCGAGGACGTCCTGGATGATGTTTACGGGTATGCATCGGATGCCGATTATTACGGGGCGGCTTCAGCATTTCTTGCAGATACGGAAACGTGTTATGCGAACGGGATCTCGAAAGATCAGTACAATTATGACACGGAGACGGGAAAGATCAGCCGTTACCATCATCTGGAATGGTATGAGATCCTGTTTGCGATCGGCATTGCGGCAGTCTGCGGCGGCGCGGCGGTGGCCTCTGTGCTCAGAAGCTACAGTCTTCACGGGGAAGATAAGCGGATGGCTGCGAACTTTAAGCTCTCTTATCGGCGTGACAGCCGGTTTACCATGGGAAATATTCTCGCGGATGCCCTGCTGACTTCGTATATTACGCAGCAGGTGATCGCATCACAGAAAAATAACCGTCCGGGCACCGGAGGAGGAAGTTTTTCCGGCGGCGGCAGGTCATCCACCCACAGTTACGGTGGAAACAGCCACGGCGGCGGGGGAAGGAAGTTTTAAGGAATGGAGATCAGGACGATCGGGATCATCGGACAGGGCGCGCTCGGCGTCATGTACGGAAATCATCTGACAAAGAAGCTCGGAAATGGGCATGTATTTTTTATCGCGGACGAAACGCGTGTGGAACGATACCGCAAGACGGGCATGAGCTGCAACGGGGAGAAATGCGGATTTACATACCGCTCCCCGGCGGAAGCAGTGACGGCAGATCTCATCATCTTTGCCGTCAAATTTATGGGAATGGAGAGTGCGATCCGGACCGTGAAGCCGTTTGTCGGGGAGAATACCCTGTTCTTGTCGGTGCTCAACGGGATCTCCAGCGAGGGGATGATCGAGGAAGTCTACGGGGCGGATCATGTGCTCTATGCCTGCGTTCAGGGAATGGACGCTGGAAAGGATGGGAGCGCGGTCACTTACAAAAATATGGGCTACATCACCATCGGAAATAAGGATAAGAGCCGCGATGAGAAGTTAAAAGTGGTGACGGATCTGTTTGACCGGACCGGACTTTCCTACCAGGTTCCGGACGATATCCTGAGGGAACAGTGGAACAAACTCATGTTGAACACCGGCGTCAACCAGGTGACGGCAGTCTACGGCGCACCGTACAGCCTGATCCAGAAAGAGGGAGAGGCGCGGACCATGATGATCGAGGCCATGCGCGAGGTTCTCCGCGTGGCGGACACTCAGGATGTGGATCTTTCGGAGGCGGACATTTCCTACTGGCTGGACCTTCTTGCAACCCTGAATCCGGATGGACATACGTCCATGTGCCAGGACGTGCTCGCGGGACGGCCGACGGAGGTGGAGCTGTTTGCGGGGACGATGTTAAAGATCGCGGAGGAAGAGGGACTTTCTCTTCCGGTGAACGCGTTTTTGTATGAGCGGCTGAAGGAGCTGGAGACAGCTGAAGATTGAAAGTAAGGAGAGCTGCGGGAACGCTCCGGCAGGTCTTTGTGCCTGCAGTGCTGAAACATGGCAGGAAGGTGAAAGAAGGAGAAATACATGACGATCATGGTAATCGACGGCCAGGGCGGAAAGATGGGAAAAGGTCTGGTGGAAATGTTGAAGAAAAGCTGCCCGGAGGACGAGATCCTAGCAATCGGGACGAACAGCATCGCTACGGCGGCGATGTTAAAGGCGGGGGCAGATGCCGGTGCGACGGGAGAAAACCCGGCGGTCGTCACAAGCCGCACGGCGGACATCATCGTGGGCCCGATGGGGATCGTTATCGCGGACTCCCTGATGGGGGAGATCACCCCGAAGATGGCCGTTGCGATCGGCCAGAGCCCGGCAAAAAAGGTTCTGATCCCGGTGAACCGCTGCCAGCATTTTGTTGTGGGCTGCAGGGACGTTTCGATGGGAGAATATGTAAAGCTCGCGGTGGAGGAAGTGCTGAAGATCCGGCGCGGGGAGCTGTAAATAAGCGCTGATAAAAAGACGAAGACACCTGATTTTTGATGATCTGGGTGGATTCGTCTTTTTTTATTGTTTAGTTCTTCCATATCATCCAGAGCTTTTTCTGTGATTCTTGCCAGCGTGTCCACTGCGCATATTCTTCTGCCTGTCCGCATACACTGATGTGTATGCAGGCGCATCAGGCGCGTGCGCGTAAAGGTGACGGAAGGAGTGTCTGCCATGGGGAAAAAGATGCATCCGGGATCGGGAGCTGTGATCGGAGCGCAGCTTGTGATCCTTTTGATCCTGACGGCTTCCCTGTGTGTCCAGAGCAGGAAAGCGGCGGCGGAGAATACATATGCGATCATGGAGGAGAGCGGCGGGGAAAAGAAAGACTATATCCACTGGGTGGAATTTACCGTCCCGGCGGAAGTCATGCAGAAAGCATTCCGCCTGGACATGGGAAGTATCCAGGAGGATGTTCATCTGAACTGGGTGGAACTGCTTGCATATCTCGGAGCAAAATACGGCGGGGATTTCGAGTGGTTCCGGCAGGCAGATCTCGACGCGGTGACGGAAAAACTGAAGTCCGGGATGACGATGGAGGAGCTCACGAAGGACATGAAATACTATGCCTATTACCGGGAGGCATACGGTGCAGTCCTCGACGGGATGGTCGGATATTTTGAGCAGGAGACGGAGGCGCCGGAAGACCTCACACAGAGCGGAACGGGTGAAAATGGAAATGCGAAGACCGTCTGGCTCAGAAAATATGGTCTGAAAGCATTCTCACCGATCGCGAAAAACTTCCCGTACAGTGATTTCGACGATTTCGGTGCATCCCGATCCTACGGATTCAAGAGAAAACACCTGGGCCATGACATGATGGGGCAGGTGGGGACGCCGGTGATCGCGGTGGAATCCGGATATGTGGAGGCACTTGGCTGGAACCAGTACGGCGGATGGCGGATCGGGATCCGGAGTTTCGATAAAAAACGGTACTATTATTACGCCCATCTGCGCCAGAATTACCCATACCAGTCAAATCTCAAAGAGGGCAGTATCGTGACGGCGGGAGATGTGATCGGATACCTGGGCAGGACCGGATACAGCACCACGGAGAACACCAACAACATCACAACTCCGCACCTGCACTTCGGGATCCAGCTCATCTTCGATGAATCCCAGAAAGAGGGAAACAACGAGATCTGGATTGACTGCTACGAGATCGTGAAGTTCCTGCGGCTGAATCAGAGCGAGACTGTGAAGGTGGAAGGGACTAAAGAGTGGACGAGAGTCTACGGGATGAAAGATCCGGATGTACCGGGAGAAGAGGAAAATTCAGAGAGAGGTCATGGATAAAATCTTAAGAATCTCCCCATAATAATCAGAGTAATAAGGCACTGCCTGCAAAACTAACAGAAAACGAAAGGGTGAGATTCATGAAAGATCAGGTCTTTGGTGTCCTTCAGAGGATCGGGAGATCGTTCATGCTGCCGATCGCGCTGCTTCCGGCGGCGGGACTTTTGCTCGGTATCGGCGGTTCATTCTCAAATGTCACGATGCTCAAGGCATACGGGCTGACGAGGATCATGGGACCGGGAACCTTCTGGAACGCACTGTTCATGGTCATGAGCCGGGCTGGGGACATCGTGTTCACAAATCTCCCGATCCTCTTTGCCATGGGTGTTGCGATCGGGATGGCAAAGAAGGAGAAGGAAGTTGCAGCGTTAGCGGCGGTCATCTCGTTCCTCGTCATGCATGCTGCGATCGGAGCGATGATCGAAGTAAACGGCGGAGCGGATTCCCTGAAAGAGGGCGCCGGCGCCATGGTCGCGGGGATCTGGTCCCTGCAGATGGGAGTGTTCGGCGGGATCCTCGTGGGGCTTGGGACGGCATGGCTCCACAACCGGTATTATAAGATCGAGCTTCCCCAGGTGCTCTCGTTTTTCGGCGGAACGCGGTTTGTCCCGATCGTGTGCGCCCTGTTTTACGTTCTCGTGGGGATCCTCATGTACTTTGTCTGGCCGCCGGTCCAGACGGCGATCTCCGGAGTCGGCCGGTTCGTGCTCCGCTCCGGTTACCCGGGAACCTGGTTTTACGGCTTTGTAGAGCGGGCGCTGATTCCGTTTGGTCTGCACCATGTGTTTTACATCCCATTCTGGCAGACAGCGGTCGGCGGGTCCATGGAGATCGGCGGGAAAGTCGTGGAAGGCGCCCAGAACATCTTTTTTGCGGAACTCGCGGACCCTGCAGCAGCGAGATTTTCTGTGGAGGCGACAAGGTTCATGGCGGGAAAGTTCCCACTTATGATCTTCGGACTCCCCGGCGCAGCTCTCGCCATGTATCAGGCGGCGCTGCCGGAAAAGAAAAAGGAGGTATCGGGGCTGTTCCTCTCCGCCGCACTGACTTCCATGCTCACAGGGATCACGGAACCGCTGGAGTTTACATTCCTCTTTACAGCGCCTCTGCTCTATGGGATCCACTGTGTATTTGCCGGTCTGGCGTACATGCTGATGCACATGCTCAGCGTGGGCGTCGGAATGACATTCTCCGGCGGACTGATCGACCTGTTTCTGTTCGGGATCCTTCAGGGGAATGAAAAGACCGGATGGCTCTGGATCGTGGTGATCGGTGTGTTTTATTTCCTCGTGTATTATGCGGTGTTCCTGATCGTAATCCGGAAACTCGATTATAAGACGCCGGGGCGGGAGAGCGGGACCGCGGCGAAGCTTTATACGAGAGATGATGTGGAGCAGAGGAAACAGGATAAAAGAAACAAAACTGTTTCAAAAAACGCGAAAAACGAAAAAGATAGAGCAAAAGAAGCAAAGAATCCCGCAGAGACAGCCGGGGGACCGCACCAAAGTCAGAATGATAACGAAAAAAATCCGGAGAGATCCGGGGAGTCGCGCTCGGGAAAAATCCTCCGGGGACTCGGCGGCATGGACAACCTCACTGATGTGGACTGCTGCGCGACGCGGCTCCGCTGTACTGTAAAAGATGAAAAGAAAGTGGATGAGACGATCTTAAAAGCGACCGGGGCATCCGGCGTCATCAAAAAAGGAAACGGCGTCCAGATCATCTATGGTCCGCAGGTGTCTGTCATCAAGTCGGATCTGGAAGAATATATGGAAGCGCGTGAACAGGCGCAAAATGCGTCAACTGTGATCGGAAGTCCCATGACCGGGACCGTCATTCCGCTTGAAGAGGTCCCGGACGAGGCGTTTGCCGGAGCCATGATGGGGGACGGTGCGGCGATCGTACCTACAGACGGGATCGTGCAGGCCCCGGCGGATGGAGAGGTGACCTTTGTGTTTCCCACAAAGCATGCCGTCGGATTCCGGACGGATGTCGGTCATGAGATGCTGATCCATGTCGGGATTGACACGGTGTCCCTGTCCGGAGACGGATTTGAGGCTTTCGTGAGCGACGGGGATCATGTGCGGGCGGGAGAGCCGCTTTTAAAGGTGGATATCCGGAAGATCGGGGACCGGGTTCCGTCCATGGCATCGCCGGTCCTCTTCACGGACCTTGCGGAGAATATGGAAGTCAGGGTATTGAAAAAAGGGCAGATCCATGCAGGTGAGCCTTTCATGGAAGTGCACCGGAAAGCTGACGTTGGATTTTGCTGATCCGGAATGCGAAAATAAAAAGGAAGTGGGTTGATTATGGAGAAGTTTCAGTATACAATTACAGACGAGATCGGAATTCACGCAAGACCGGCGGGGGAACTCGCGAAGCTTTCAAAAGAATTCCGTTCAAAGATCACCTTGAAGACAGACACAAAACAGGCAGACGCGGAAAAACTGATGGCAGTGATGGCTCTCGGGATCCGTCATGGTCAGACGATCAACGTTGAGATCGACGGGACGGATGAAAAGACGGCGGCAGAAGCGGTACGGAAGTTTTTTGAGGCAAAACTGTGAGGCAGAAACAAAAAGTATGGAAATCATTAAAGGAAAATCAATTTTAAATAAAGTGGCGATCGGACCGATCCTCTACCACAGAAAGACGGAGAGCCAGGTCAAACGCCGCACGGTGGAAAATACGGAAGCGGAGATCAGCCGGTACAAAGCGGCAGTGAAATGCGCCGAGGACGAGCTCAAGGCACTCCACAAAAAGGCGTGTGAGCAGGTCGGAGAGACCGGAGCGGCAGTGTTTGAGGTCCACATGATGATGCTGGAGGACGCAGACTACCGGGATTCCGTTCTGAATATCATCAAAAATCAGAAGACGAACGCAGAGTACGCAGCCGCGGTGACCGGTGACAACTTTTACCGGCTCTTTGCGGACATGGACGATGAATATTTCCGTGCCCGGGCGGCGGATGTAAAGGACATCACAGACCGGCTGCTAAAGATCCTCTCCGGCGATGCGGTGGAATCCGGTTTCCTGACAAAACCGGTGATCCTGATGGCGGAGGACCTCGCGCCGAGCGAGACGGTCCAGCTGGAAAAAGACATGCTGCTCGGATTTATCACCGAACAGGGGTCTCCGAACTCCCACACGGCGATCCTCGCGCGCAGCATGAACATTCCGGCGCTGGTCTCCGTGCCGGTGAAAGAGTCCTGGGACGGAAAGATGGCGGTCATCGACGGCGAGACCGGAACCCTCTATGTGGATCCGGATGAGAAAACGCTGGCGGATATGAAGAAAAAGAAGCTGGCGGAGGAAGAGAAAGAGCGTCTGCTCCAGGAGTTAAAGGATAAAGAGGATGTCACCCTGGACGGGACGAAGGTAAAACTCTATGCGAACATCGGGGACGTCTCAGATGTCGCGGAGGCATTAAAGAGCAATGCGGCTGGGATCGGTCTGTTCCGGAGTGAATTCCTGTACCTTGAGAAGAAGACGTACCCGACCGAGGAGGAACAGTTTGCCGCATACCGCCAGGTGGCGGAGATGATGGCGGGAAAGGAAGTCATCATCCGGACGCTTGACATCGGCGCCGATAAGCAGGCGGACTATTTTAAATTAAAGAAAGAAGAGAACCCGGCGATGGGATACCGCGCGATCCGGATCTGCCTGACAAGACCGGAGATCTTCCGGACGCAGCTTCGGGCAATCTATCGCGCGAGTGCCTTCGGGAAGATCTCGATCATGTTCCCAATGATTGCGTCCCTCTGGGAGGTAAAAAAGGCGAAGGAGATCGCCGCTTCCGTCCGGGATGAGCTGAAGGAACAGGGAGTTCCGTTCGGCGATGTGGCGATCGGCATCATGATCGAGACCCCAGCGGCAGCGATCATCAGCGAAGACCTCGCGAAAGAGGTGGATTTCTTCAGCATCGGAACGAACGACCTTGTCCAGTACACACTCGCCATCGACAGGCAGAATGAAAAACTGGACCAGTTTTACGATCCGAAACATCCGGCCGTCCTGAAACTGATCCGCTATGTGGCGGAGAGCGGCCACAAATATGGATGTACGGTGGGAATCTGCGGTGAGCTGGGTGCGGAGACAGATCTCACGGAGGAATTCCTTAAGATGGGGATCGACGAACTCTCTGTGTCCCCGTCGTTCTTACTGACGGTGAGAAAGAAGATCAGGGAGATCGATCTCTCCTGATGTCTGAGCGAATAAAAATGAATACTGCGGGAGAACCGGAAACGGATCCGGTTTCAGAGTCCGCTGATACAGGAGAAGATATGCAGACAGAAAAAAATATGGCAGGTCCTTACGAGATCATCGTCCTGGACCTTGACGGCACGCTGACGAACCGGGACAAGGTGATCACACCGAGGACGAAAGCGGCACTCATGAAGGCGCAGGAGCGCGGAAAAAAGGTGGTCCTCGCGTCGGGACGTCCCACGCAGGGCGTAATGCCGCTCGCAAAAGAGCTTCGCCTGGAGGAATACAGCGGATACATTCTTTCCTTCAACGGCGGGCGGATCATCAACTGCAAGACCGGGGAGACGGTGTTTGCGAGATCCCTTCCGGTGTCCGCAAATAAAAAGATCATCGGACTTGCGGAGGAAAATCAGGTGGATATCGTGACATACGAGGGCAGCAGGATCATCGCATCGAACCCGGAATCCCCATACACAAAACTGGAGAGCCGGATCAACGGGATGGAGATCTGGAAGCCGGAGAATATGGCGGAGTATGTAAATTTCGAGGTGCCGAAATTCCTCATGATGGAGGACGGGGATTACCTCGCAATGGTGGAGCCGAAGGTGAAGGCGGCGATGGGAAAGAATTTCAGTGTTTACCGCTCAGATCCGTTCTTTCTCGAGATCCTCCCGAAGGGGATCGACAAAGCCCAGAGTCTGGAGCGCCTGTTGGAAGTTCTGGGACTCACGAGAGAGCAGATGATCGCCTGCGGGGACGGTTACAATGATCTCACGATGATCAAATACGCCGGTCTCGGCGTCGCGATGGAGAATGCGGTCCTTCCGGTGCGGAACGCGGCGGACTATATCACGGCATCGAACAACGATGACGGGGTGGGGCTGGTTGTCGAGAAATTTATGCTGGCGTGAGAAATGAAAAAAAGGTTCATGATATCGAAATGCAAAATTGGCTGCCGATATTCCATCGGGATATGGCAGCCATAACTATTTCCGCTTTTTTATACAGAAAGACTGGACTTTTTGAATCTAACGTGTTAAACTGTGATTAGTGCGTGAAACAGATCGATCCATAAAAATGCAGCAGAAAAAGATCCAGACTCTGCTGCAAATATGAAGCAGAAGGGGTAACAGGTATCATGAACAAGAAAATCAAGACAGATGCGGTCGACCATCTTTTTGAGGCAATCCTGACATTAAAGACACCGGAAGAGTGCTATGCGTTTTTTGAGGATGTCTGCACAGTGAATGAGCTTTTGTCCTTATCCCAGCGTTATGAAGTTGCAAAAATGCTGAGAGAGAAACGGACGTATCTCGATATCGCGGAGAGCACAGGTGCTTCCACCGCGACGATCAGCCGTGTAAACCGTTCCTTAAACTACGGAAGCGACGGATATGATATGGTATTTAAACGTCTCGGATTCGAAAAACTCGATGATGAGGACGATGCGGAAAAATAAGATATGAAGAAAAAGACCTTCGTACAGGAGCGGAATGGGGATCTGCTTCCGGACGAAGGTCTTTTGGTATATTAGTTTGCCCGTAATCTGCCATGCATCCGAAGGGAAGCTCCGGGGGGAGGTCCCCGTAGGTGTGAAGGTACTGAACAGCTACATTATTTTTTCTTTTTCGGCGGATTCTCAGCCCTGAGTTCGTCGGCCAGGCGCTCGATCATCTGCTTTTTTAAGAACACATCAAAGGCGAGCTCACAGATAAACCCGAAAAGCTGGAGCGATTCCGCATTTTCCGGCTCTGCGCTGCCCTCTGCGCCGGAAGGAAACGTCTCCTTCGCCTTCTCAAATTTCTCTTTCACATCTTCCTTTAACCGATCCATCTGTCCGTGTTCCATCGAGAAGACCTTCGTGTAGATCTCCGCAAGGGAAGATTCGTCATCCGTATCGAAATGGTGCTCTGTAACATAGGAAAGAACCGTTTCGATATCCGTAAAACTCAGCAGATTTTTAAAATAATAGATAAATACCAGGAGCAGGATATGTTCCTGGGTATACTTTTTCTTTACCGGGGATGGAAGCAGGTTGTTCTTCGCATAGTTGTTGATCATCGTTTTTGTCAGGACCTTGTCTTCCGGGTAGCGCTTTAACTCACCGAGGTGCTTCTCCATAAAGGTCGTCACCTGATCCATGTAAAGGTCGATCTGCGGGATCTCGTCTACATGAATATGGTCTAGGCTGTCCAGGTGAGCGAGCAGCTCATTCAGTCGTTCTTCATTCGTTTTCATGGTGAAACTCCTTTCATCCATCTATTATATAGTATTAAAAACTATATGACAAGGGGTAAAGATGATTTTTCTGCGTACGAAAAGAAAAACACGTTACAGTACACGGGCACTCTATGCCTGCGCACTGTAACAAAAAACACACCACCAGAAAAAATCTGGTGATGTGTGGAAACCATGCATTCGAAATCCTGCCGCCTACCTGCTGTGTTCCTCCAAAAGTCCCTTTTCCTTATAAAAACGCTCTGCTCCGGCATGCAGTTCGATCGGGAGATCGTTGAACATGAACCCGGACTGGGCGGTGTAGGAGAGGGCGGGGTGAAGGTCCTTTAAGCGGTCACGGTTCTCATAGAGGATCGAGGTGATCTCGTAGACGAGGTCTTCATCCAGATCTGCGCGGACGCAGAGGAGGGCCTTGATCCCGAAGGTTGCGATATCTTCGTCCTGGCCTTTATAAGTTCCAGACGGGATCTGATCCATATAGTAGAACGGGTTCGAGCGGATGATGGAGCGGAGCTCAGAGTCTGTGTATTTTAAAAGATGGCATGGAACCGTGTCTGCCAGCTCCGCAACCCCGGAGATCGGCACCCCGGTAAATCCATGGATCGCGTCGAGCGCCCTGTTTTTAACCTTGTCAGCGCCTGATCCGAGACCACAGTTGACGAAGGTGGAGTTCTGGTCGGTGATTCCGAGAGTGCCCAGGGAAACCTTTGCCGCGAGCTCTGTGGTGGAATCCTGGGGACCGACACCGAGACGATTTCCTTTTAAGTCGTGAACATAAAAGATCCCGGAGTCATCCCGCGCCATCCAGTTCGAAAGACTCGGATAGAGAGCCGCAATGACTTTCAGATCTTTGAATTCGTGATCCTTGAATTCACCGGTCCCGTTTACCGCGGAGAAAGCAATGTCGCCGCTCACAAGTCCGAGATCGATACTGCCGTCCTGGAGAGAGTGGACATTTCCGGAGGAGCCGGTCGAGGCGCTGATATTGATCTTGATGGAAGAATCAGCATCTCCTATCACGAGGGAGATCGCCTTTCCGACCGGATACATCGTTCCGCCGCTGTCGGCAGTTCCGATCGTAAGGATCTTTAAAGAATCTGATCTTGCTTCTGTCTGGCGCTGCGCAGTTTCGGATGATTTTCCGCAGCCACCAAGGACAAGACCGGTACAGGCGAGGAACAAAGAAATTGTGTGTAAAAATTTATGCATGAAGTATATCCCATTCCTTGTATTAAAACCTGTCGGCTGTAAAAAGAACCTGACAAGTTTTGTAACTTTTGGAATGAGTATAGCATAAAAACCATCGCAGATTCAATGTTATTTTGAAAAAACCGGGCAAAAAACCGGGCGGAAAGTGGGGGATTCCGCCCGGTGAAAAGAGGGAGGTCAAATGACCTTTGGTGAATGTCACATGTATTTCTATGAACGGAATAAGCCTCCGAAGATAGAAAGGAAGATCGGGTTGTAGATATCGTCGATGATAACGGCAAAGGACGGATACAAAACCCATGCGATGGTGTGCCAGCCGTACTGGTCCATGATCGCTTTCTCGTTTGCGACGGCATTGGAACCGGAACCGCAGCCCCAGCCGATGTTTCCGGCTGTCATGACAGCTGCGCCGTAATCGCGGCCGAAGAGATTGAAGGATACAAAGATTCCAAAGAGTGCCATGAAGATACCCTGTGCAACGAGAACGATTCCCATCTGACCTGCAAGCGGAGCAAGCTTTGTAAAGTCTGTGGTCATGAGAACGAGTGCAAGGTAAAGCTCAAGGAACATATGCTCGATCGCTTCTACTTCCGGAACATAGAACTTGATGCCGGCAGCTTCCATGACGTTTCTTGCGATCGCACCTGCGAAGAGGCAGCCGATGAATTTCGGCATCTCGATCATCGGGATGTTGTCGAGTAAGCAGTAGATCGGCATACCGAGTGCTGCGAGAAGAAGACATAATGCAAACATCATGATCATTCTTGTGTTGTCGAGTTCCGGAACTTTACCGGTTGCGTGTGCTTCCGGCTTGTCGTTCGGATCAGCTTTTAAGCCGTGCTTTGCGATCAGAAAAGCAGCGACCGGGCCGCCGATGAGGGAGCCCATGATGTTTCCCATGGTACCTGCCGCAACACCGACAACGGTAGCGTCTGCAGCGCCCCACTCTTCAAAGATCGGGCCAAATGCAGAAGCAGTACCAACGCCGCCGGACATGGCTGCGGAAGAGCACTGAAGGGCCAGGAGCGGATGCATGCCGATCAGCTGGCTCAGGGCATAACCTAAAAGGTCCTGGCAGGTGATCAGGAGGCATGCAGCGAATGCGATCAGGGCACAGAGTTTTCCGCCCGCATGTCTTAACATCTTTGCGCTGAAGCCGAAGCCCACGCAGAGGAAGAATAAGTTCTGGCAGAGATCCTTCATGATCGTCGCGTCGAAGGAGATTCCGACGATTCCTGCCCCCTTGATGCAGGATACGATGATCGAGAAGATCAGACCGGAAATAACAGGCGCCGGAATCGCATATTTTCTGAGCGTCTCAGAACGGGCAACGATGGCCCTGCCGAGGAAGATCACGATGGCCGCGAAACCGAGAGTACACAGGTACTCAAACTTGAAAGAGGCGACTGCTCCGTCGGCTGCCGGTTTGTAGGTGCCGAAATAACTGATGATACTTTCCATAAGAGTTCCTCCAATCCTTTTTTTGCTTTCCGGGTCATATCATTCCGTCCGCTTCTGAGAACGGAAGGTTTTCTGTCTCCCCACAGAGGAAACGGTCGGATCACCCGGAAGATAAAACTTTAGTAACTTGAAAATCAGGAAGGACCGTTGCTAAAATTTATGAAAAAAGTATAAAATATTATAAAAATATTTGCAATTTTTCGAAACTATTAACCGATAAAAGTAACTAAAGTTATAAAATCACAGTAAAAAACTTACAAAAACAGATACAGAGAAACAATAAAGATGAACAGATACTTAACGGAGAAAGACTTGACAGTAAGAAATAAGTCGTAAAAAAATCCCCCGGGAGAGTGGGGAGCTCTCCTGAGGGATTTTTAAGGGAGGTTCTGTATAATTCGTGAAAACCTTATGTTTCCGATCAGCCTTTGAATAATCCACCAAAGATGGAAAGGAAGATCGGGTTGTAGATATCATCGATGATAACCGCGAAGGACGGGTAAAGAACCCATGCGATGTTGTGCCATCCGTACTGATCCATAACGGCTTTCTCGTTCGCAACGGCATTCGGACCGGAACCGCAGCCCCAACCGATGTTGCCGGCTGTCATAACAGCTGCGCCGTAGTCACGACCGAAGAGATTGAAGGATACGAAGATACCGAACAGAGCCATGAGGATCGCCTGTGCCACGAGGATGATACCCATCTGGCCTGCAACCGGGGCAAGCTTTGTGAAGTCTGTTGTCATAAGAACAAGTGCAAGGTAAAGCTCCAGGAACATATGCTCGATGGCGTCAACCTCCGGAACATAGAACTTGATGTTTGCAGCTTCCATGACGTTTCTTGCGATGGCACCTGCGAAGAGGCAGCCGATGAATTTCGGCATCTCGATCATCGGGATATTGTCGAGTAAGCAGTAGATCGGCATACCGAGAGCTGCGAGAAGTAAGCACATTGCGAACATCATGATCATCTTTGTGTTGTCAAGCTCCGGTGCCTTGCCGGTTGCCTTTGCTTCCGGCTTATCGTTCGGGTCAGCCTTTAAACCGTGCTTTGCGATCAGGAAAGCCGCAACCGGACCACCGATGAGGGAGCCCATAACGTTACCAAGAGTACCTGCCGCAACACCGATCGTTGTAGCATCCTGTGCACCCCAGCCCTCGAAGATCGGACCAAAGGCAGATGCGGTACCAACACCACCGGACATCGCTGAGGAAGAACACTGGAGAGCGAGGAGCGGATTTAAATTGATCAGGTGAGCGATCGCAACACCGAGAACATCCTGACAGGTGATCAGGAGGCAGGCTGCAAATGCGATCATGACGCAGAGCTTTCCGCCGGCATGTCTTAACATCTTTGCGCTGAAGCCGAAGCCCACGCAGAGGAAGAAGAGGTTCTGACAGAGATCTTTCATGACCTTTGCGTCAAAACTGATACTGACTGTGCCGGTCATCTTGATCGCGGAAATCAGAAGTGAAAAGATGATACCGGAAACGACCGGAGCAGGAATCGCGTATTTTCTTAATGCCGCGGAATGTGCGACGATCGCGCGTCCGAGGAAGATTACGATTGCTGCAAAGCCGAGAGTACATAAATACTCAAATTTGAAATTTGCGATTGCACCATCGGCAGCTGGTGTGTAGGTGCCGAAATAGCTGATGATACTTTCCATAAAAAATCCTCCAATCCTTTTTTGGTAACTGTCTTGCATCAGTTACAGTCGTTTTTACCTTTTGCGTTGCTGAGATCTTTCAGTTTCTGTATTTTTAAAAACTGCTCACAGTAAAAAAACAGCTTCCACCGTTTATACCCCGCTTATTTTGGTGGGAAAAGTGTAAAAACTTTATAAAAAGAATAAAATATTTTGTATATAATGTCAATTTATGTAAGTATCTAACGAATTATGTAATTATCGTAACCGGAAAAATCACTTTCGTTCGCCACGCTCTGAACAGAAGACTCCGCCGGATCAGATCCGTGCGGAGTCTTAAGAAATGCCTGTTTATTATTTTTTCCCGAATCCGTATTTGATGGAAGGGCGTCCTCCCGTCTTATAGTCGATGGTGCTGATGATCTCTCCGGTGTCCACCATATAATTCATATATCGCCGGATCGTAATGCGGGAGAGATGGATCTGCTCGGCGATCTGTTCGCTGGTGAAGAAGCCGTCAGGATTTGCCATCAGATATTCCCGGATCATATTGAGGGTAGTCTCGTTCAATCCCTTTGCCAGCGTCGGTTTTGCCTCTGTTGTGGGCTCGCTTCCGGAAACCAGACGGTCGATGGCGTGCTGGTCCAGATTGGCATGGGAATCTTCCAGGTACTTCTTCATCTCCGCAAAACGGTCAAGAGCCGCCTTAAAACGTGTATATTCAAACGGTTTTACAAGATAATCCGTGACGCCGCGGTTTAAGAGCGAGCGGACGATATCCGTGTCATTCGCGGAGGTGACCATGATCACATACGGGGTGAGTCCTGCCGCATGGAGCGCGTCGAGGAATTCACCGCCGTTCATGACTGGCGTATAGTAATCGAGGATCACGAGATCAACAGGCTTTGTTTTGATATAGGGCAGAGCCTCCGCTCCGTTTTTGAAGAGATGTTCTACACGGAAGTTGGTACTGACTTCGATATATTGTTTATTGATGGATGCGACCATCGGGTCGTCTTCAATGATGATTACATGGTACATGATGGTTTCTCCTTTCCGGTAAATGTAATGGTAAAGCAGGTTCCTTCTCCTTCTTCTGTTTCGATGGAGATATCCCCGTGCGATTCTTCGACAAGTTGTTTGATCAGGAAAAGTCCGGTTCCGCGGTTTTCGCCTTTGGATGAGACTCCACGCTCATAGATCCGGTCGATCAGATCCGGCCGGATCCCGCCGCCGGTGTCCTCACAGGTGATGATGTTGCAGTCCGGATCACAGTAGAGTCCGAGCGTGATCTCTTTGATCTCATGCTCCCCGTTGGAAAGCTCCTCAATCGCGTTTTCGAGAAGGTTTCCGATGATCGTGATGTAATCTTCCATCGGCAGCAGCAGATCTTTTTCAAGACACCGGCTGTCGGGGGATACCGTGAGCAGGATCCCGAGTTCTGCGGCGTGCATCATCTTTCCGATGACCAGGGCGCAGATCTTTGATACGCGGATGCAGTCGGCTGTCTGCCGGATCGACTGGCTGGAGACGAGGTTGCTGTTGATGATGAATTTGATGGCTTCCTCTGTCTGACCTGTCTGGAGGTAGCCGAGGATGACATGAAGTTTATTTAAGAATTCATGGTTAAAAGTCCTCAGTGTGTCCAGCATCGCCTTTGCTCCGGTGAGCTCATCCATGACGGTCTCCATATCGGTCTGGTCATTGATGATGGTCAGGACGGCATGGGAACCTGTCTGGGAGTTGACGGGAACTTCGCTCACGAGAAGTCTGTGGTTCCCGTTGGTGCAGGCCCGGTGGTAGGACGGAACTCCGGAAGTCAGGACGCGGTCCGCCTGGGAGGCAGGAAAGAGGTCCTTAAAATGGCAGCCTTCAGTGGCCGGCGCCGGCTGCGGCAGCTGAAAGAGCTGTCTTGCCGCCTGGTTTGCATAGGCGATCACGCCATTCGAATCGGTCGCGATCAGACCTTCTTCCAATGCATTCAGAACGACATCCTGGCGGAGATAGAGATCAAGAAGCTCGGTCGGATGATGGCCCATCAGGGAATCGCGCAGGAGCGATACGAGTCCGTGCGACAGAAGGACACTGACCACCAGCATGACCATTGCGGCCAGTAAATAGGTAGGAAAGAGCGTTTGCATCTGCTCGAAGATATACGTGTTGAAGACGGATGCCATGATAAAGCCGATGATGTGCCCGTCCTTACTGAGGACCGCATGGAAGGCGCGCCGCTGTGTTCCGTGGGTGCCGTAGCCGGTCGTGATGTAGGGCTGGCTTCCTTTTAAGATCGCTTCTTCCTCGCCGCCGACGAAGGTCTCGCCGGTCTCCTGACGGTTCGTGTGATAAAAGCGGAGACCGTTGGTGTTGTAGACGGCGATGACGTTGAGGTCGGAAAAGTTTTCGGACAGGGAATCCAGCTCTTCAATAGCAGAGTCATCCGGATATCCGTTTTCCAGCATGGAGATCACGTTGTCCATCGACGCGATGTAGGAGGCGAGCGCACTGATATTTTTATCGATCTCCTGTCGCTGGCGTGTGATCGTCGAGAACAGGGTGATACTTAGGGAGAGGAGCAGAAGACAGATGGATACTGCCATGAAGCTTAAAAAGAGCTGACTCTCCAGGGATAGTTTTCGGAATTTCTGTATCATATGTGGGTCCTCCGGGAGTGGGATGGAAAATATTTATCACTTAGTATATAGAAAATGAGGGGGAGATGCAAGAGGGGAGAGAAAGAAAATTGTGTTGCAAAATTAGGTTGTTGGCGGGCCGGTGAGAGTTCGACTGGTTGGGGGATTGGCGGGATTAAGAAAAGGGTTTGCTGGCATGCAAAGTAATTTTTTCTGAGAGGGAAGAAGAGAAGAGTCCGGGAGGGGGCGATTTTGTTTGAAGTCTTACAGGCGGGCTGGAGGATGGTGGGATGATGAGGGAAGGTTAGGCGGCTTTGGGACGGTTTTATTTAGGAAAAGATTTCAAAAAGGACTTGCTATTTCTATAGGAATTGGGTACAATAACCTTAAGGTTGATTATTATTTAACAATCCATGACTGTTCAACGTGAACAATCACATCATTTTCTAGGAGGAAAAGAAAAATGGCAGTTAAAGTTGCGATTAATGGTTTTGGCCGTATTGGCCGTCTTGCATTCAGACAGATGTTTGGCGCAGAGGGATTCGAGATCGTTGCGATCAACGACTTAACCTCTCCGGAGATGCTCGCACACCTTTTAAAATATGACTCCACACAGGGCAGATACGCTCTTGCAGATACCGTATCTTACGGTGAAGATTCCATCACAGTTGATGGCAAAGAGATCAAGATCTACGCGAAAGCAAACGCAGCAGAGCTTCCGTGGGGTGAGATCGGTGTAGACGTTGTTCTTGAGTGCACAGGCTTCTACACATCCAAAGCAAAAGCACAGGCTCATATCGATGCTGGTGCTAAGCACGTTATCATCTCCGCTCCGGCAGGAAATGATCTTCCGACAATCGTTTACAATGTAAACCATGAGACATTAAGCAAAGATGACCACATCATCTCCGCTGCTTCCTGTACAACAAACTGCCTTGCTCCGATGGCAAAAGCATTAAACGATGCTTACCCGATCCAGTCCGGTATCATGTGCACAATTCACGCTTACACAGGCGACCAGATGACACTTGACGGACCGCAGAGAAAGGGCGACAAGAGAAGAAGCCGTGCTGCAGCGATCAACATCGTTCCGAACAGCACAGGTGCTGCAAAGGCAATCGGTCTTGTAATTCCGGAATTAAACGGCAAGCTCATCGGTTCTGCTCAGCGTGTTCCTACACCGACAGGTTCCACAACAATCTTAACAGCTGTTGTTAAGGGCCAGCCGACAAAGGAATCCATCAACGCAGCAATGAAGGCAGCTTCCAACGAGTCCTTCGGCTACAACACAGATGAGATCGTTTCCAGCGATATCGTTGGTATGAGATACGGTTCTCTCTTCGATGCAACACAGACAATGGTTCTCCCGATTGACGAGAACACATCTGAGGTTCAGGTTGTATCCTGGTACGACAACGAGAACTCCTACACAAGCCAGATGGTTCGTACCATTAAGCACTTCGGAAAACTGTTAAACGCTTAATTTCGAGCAGTTATCGAAGAAAATAGACTCAGCAAAGGGTCCGGTCTGATGAGGACCGGATCCTTTTTTCGATTTATAAAAAGGAGGAATTCCAACATGTCTTTAAATAAGAAAACAGTTGATGATATCAACGTAAAGGGAAAGAGAGTGCTGGTCCGCTGCGATTTCAACGTACCGTTAAAGGACGGTAAGATCACAGACGAGACACGTATCAACGCGGCTCTTCCGACAATCCAGAAGCTGATCAACGATGGCGGCAAAGTGATTCTTTGCTCTCACCTTGGAAAAGTAAAAAATGGCCCGAACGAGGGAGAATCCCTGGCTCCGGTTGCAAAGAGCCTTTCTGAGAAACTCGGAAAAGAAGTTGTTTTCGTATCCGATTACAACGTAACCGGCGAAGCTGCAACAAAGGCTGTGAACGCAATGAAAGAGGGAGATGTCGTTCTTCTTCAGAACACCCGTTTCCGCGGAGCTGAGGAGACAAAGAACGGCGAACAGTTCAGCAAAGAGCTGGCTGACCTCGCAGACGATTATGTATGCGACGCATTCGGTTCCTCCCACAGAGCACACGCTTCTGTAGCTGGCGTTACAAAATTTATCTCCGCAAAGGGCGGCTCCAACGTAGTCGGCTACCTGATGGAGAAAGAGATCGCTTTCCTTGGAAACGCGGTTGAGAATCCGGTTCGCCCGTTCGTTGCGATCCTCGGCGGCGCGAAAGTTGCTGATAAGTTAAATGTAATCTCCAACCTCCTTGAGAAGTGCGATACTCTTATCATCGGCGGCGGTATGGCTTACACCTTCTTAAAGGCACAGGGCAAGGAGATCGGTAAGTCCTTAGTTGACGATACAAAGATCGATTACTGCAAAGAGATGATGGATAAGGCAGCAAAGCTTGGCAAGAAGCTTCTTCTTCCGGTTGATACGACGGTTGTCTCTGAGTTCCCGAACCCGATCGATGCTCCGGTCGAGGTTGAGTATGTTTCCGTAGATGCGATCCCGGCTGACAAAGAGGGCGTTGACATCGGACCTGAGACCTGCAAGATCTACGCGGACGCAGTGAAGAACGCAAAGACCGTTGTATGGAACGGACCGATGGGCGTATTCGAGAACCCGACACTTGCTGCTGGTACGATCGCAGTGGCAAAGGCACTTGCTGAGACAGATGCGACAACGATCATCGGCGGCGGTGACTCCGCAGCAGCTGTCAACCAGCTCGGCTTCGGCGACAAGATGAGCCACATCTCCACAGGCGGCGGCGCATCCTTAGAGTTCCTGGAAGGAAAAGAACTCCCGGGCGTTGCAGCAGCTGACGATAAGTAAATGAATGAAACCAGTACACCGTGCGCCGGAACAGGCGTGGAAGGGCGCTGCAAGCTCGCTTGCACAAGCCCTTTCAGGTCTGTTCCGGTATAGGGGGCGCAAATGTACGCATTTACTTCCCTAGCTGTAAATATTATAGTGTCCGAGATTTCAGATCCGGGGCGGTGATCCCGTCCCGGATTTTGTCATAGTATGGAAAACTGCAGATGTAGTTTTTGAATGTTATCGTTCAGAGAGAATCCAGGTATATGGAGCTTGAAGATAAATATTGGTATATATGGGGGTAGATAATCATGGCAAGAAAGAAAATTATCGCTGGAAACTGGAAAATGAACATGACTCCGTCCGAGGCAGTGGCACTCGTTGAGACATTAAAGCCGCTCGTTAAGACGGAGGAAGCGGACGTTGTATTCTGCGTACCGGCTATCGACATCATTCCTGTCGTAAAGGCATGCGAGGGAACAAACATCGAGGTCGGCGCTGAGAATATGTATTTCGAGGAGAAGGGCGCGTACACAGGCGAGATCTCCCCGAACATGCTGACAGATGCCGGCGTAAAATATGTGATTATCGGACATTCCGAGAGAAGAGAGTACTTCGCTGAGACAGATGAGACTGTCAATAAGAAAGTCTTAAAGGCATTCGAGCATGGACTGACCCCGATCATCTGCTGCGGTGAGACTCTTACCCAGAGAGAACAGGGCATCACTCTGGACTGGATCCGCAAGCAGGTAAAGATTGCGTTCCAGAACGTGACAGCAGACCAGGCGAAGACTGCTGTGATCGCTTATGAGCCGATCTGGGCGATCGGAACCGGAAAGACAGCAACGACAGAACAGGCCGAGGAAGTCTGCGGAGCGATCCGTGCGTGCATCGGTGAGATCTACGATGAGGCAACAAAGGAAGCAATCCGCATCCAGTACGGTGGATCTGTAAATGCCGGAAATGCTGCAGAGCTCTTCGCACAGCCGGATATCGACGGAGGACTTGTAGGCGGCGCATCCTTAAAGGCTGATTTCGGAAAGATCGTCAACTACAAATAGTACATGTACATCCTGGCGCTGTGTCATAGAAAATGGGCTGTGACACAGCGCTTTTTTCATAGAAGATTCCAATGGAACTTCCTATGAAAAAAGGCACATTCGCGAGAAGATGAAGATCGTCGCAAGCGACCGCGCGCCCGGTGCGAGAATGTGCCAGGACACATTCTTTTTACATAAGAGAAAATAGTGACAATCTGTCATTTTTTGCCTCCACCCTATTGACTGGAAGGATTTTGGATGTTACGATTATTAGATACGCAAAACGTTAAAATTGCGCAAAAGACAGCAATCTCTTGCGTGAATCCAGGATATAAAGAGGGAATACATATATGAAGAAAATTGGAATCGTAACAGACAGTCACAGCAGCATCAGCCAGGAAGAGGCAAAGAAACTCGGGATCTTTGTCCTGCCGATGCCGTTCTATATCGACGGGGAGTGCTATTATGAGAGTGTGACGCTTTCCAGGGAACTGTTTTTTGAAAAGCTGACATCCGGAGCCGATATTTCGACTTCCCAGCCATCTCCGACCGCTGTGATGGAAATCTGGGACAAAGCACTCGAAGAATATGAAAAGATCCTGTATATGCCGATCAGCAGCGGACTCAGCAGTTCCTACAATACGGCGATGATGCTGGCGCAGGAGGAAAAATATGAAGGACGCGTCCTCGTTGTGGACGACGGACAGGTTGCGGCGCCGCTTCACCAGATGATCCTGGACACACTGGATATGATCGAAAAAGGATATGAAGCGGAACATATCCGCGAACTCCTGGAAAAGGCGGGAGACCGGATGATGATCTATATCGCCCTTCAGACGCTGGAATTCCTGAAAAAAGGCGGAAGAGTAACTCCGGCTGCAGCTGCGCTCGGATCTGTATTTAATATCAAACCGATCTTAAAGCTCCAGACCGGAAAACTGGATTCCTTTAAGAAGTGCCACGGAATGCAGAAGGCCAAAAAGACAGCCATCGAGGCGATGCAGACAGAGATCCGCGAGAATTTCCAGGATGCCTTAAACGATGGCGCTCTGCATCTCTTAGCGTCTTCCAGCGGAACGGATGAGGAGAATGCAGCGTGGGTCGAGGAGATCAAAGAGGTATTCCCGGGTGTTCCGATCCTTTATGATAACCTTTCTCTCGGCGTTTCCTGCCATATCGGACCTGGCGGAATGGGAATTGGTTGTGCGGTGGCACCGGATTATAAGAGAGTATAAGTAAGAAAATATTGGCTGCGAGTAAAAATACCATTGCTGCAGACAATTTTTAATGGATTTTTGTTCGTAACTGTGAGTATATGGAACCGTTACAAAAGAAGTTTGAAATCAGAGTTTCGGTTGTAGGAACGTGCATAATAAGGAGGCAATCATTATGGAATACCGCAGATTTGGAAATACGATCGTAGCAAGGATCGATCAGGGTGAGGATGTTCTGGAGAAGATGAAGCGCATCGCGATGCTCGAGGATGTAAAACTCGCGAGTGTCAGCGCACTTGGAACTTTTTCATCCATGACGGTCGGCATCTATGACCTCGAAAAACGTCAGTTTATGGGGAATGATTTCGAGGGAATGTTTGAGATCGTCTCCTTTACAGGAACTATCAACACGATGGACGGAAAGTATTACAGCCACATCCACGCGGCGGCAGCCGATGCGAAGGGCAATGTGTACGGCGGACATTTAAGCCGCGGCATCATCGGAGCGACCTGTGAGATGGTGATTACGGTGATTGACGGAGTTGTGGACCGCGTAAATGATGAGGAGACAGGACTCAATATCTTTAACTTTAAGTGTTAAAGTGCAGAAAGGTAACGGTGAAGGTACTGAATCGTTACATATTTTCGTGAAATGTGATAAGAGATAAGAATAGATCGATAAGGAGCAGGCTATGGAGCAGATGATTCCGGGATTTCTGGAAGAGATGTTGAAAAAACAGTATGGAGAGGAAGCTTTCGCGAAGATCCTCGCGGGATATCAGGCGAGACGCCCGGTGACACTCCGGGTCAATCCCTTAAAGGCGGACCGGAACTCGGTAGAACAGGCACTTACCGGCGCAGGGATCGCGTTTAAAAATGTATCATGGTATGAGGATGCGATGATCATCGAGGGCGCAAGGGAGCCGGAGATCCAGGAACTTCCGATCTATCAGGAAGGCGGAATCTATCTCCAGAGCCTTTCCTCCATGCTGCCACCGCTGTTTCTCGGCCCGAAGGCGGGAGAGTCCGTCCTCGATATGGCTGCCGCTCCGGGCGGAAAGACGACCCAGATGGCGGCGATGACGGGAAATCAGGCGCAGATCACGGCCTGTGAGAAGAATAAGGCGCGGTCAGAAAAGTTAAAATACAATCTGGAAAAACAGGGGGCATCGGGGACCTACGTGATGGTGGAGGACGCAAGAAAGCTCGACGATTTCTTTTCCTTTGACCGGATCCTCTTGGACGCACCCTGCAGCGGAAGCGGAACCGTAGAAGTGCGGGACGGCGTCTGCCGGACAAAGATTTCAAAGGAACTTGTGGAAAGATCCGCGAGAACGCAGGAAGAACTGTTAAAAAAAGCGCTGAAGCTTTTAAAATCCGGACATGAGATGGTCTACTCAACGTGCTCAATCTTAAAAGAGGAGAATGAAGGTCTCTTAAAGCGTATTTTAAAGAGCGCAGGCGGAGAGCTTGTACCGATCGAGAAAGAGTGGACGAAGGAACTTCCGTTGCTTCCGAATGCGATGCCGGGAACGCTCCTCGTGGGACCGAATGAATTGTTTGAGGGATTTTTTGTGGCGAAGATCAGAAAAAAATAGAAGCTCCGCGAGGAACTTCTATTTTTTTGCAAAAAAACGCTTTAAGCTTTTATGCCGCCCTGCGGTTCTCAACCTCGATCCGTTTCAGCTCAGGCATGATCGTGATCAGCATCGTGAGAATGCAGGCAGTTCCGCCGATGACATTGGAGACCGGCTCAGCGAGGAATACGCCGTCGGTTCCCATATGCATGGCGTAGGGGAGAAAGTAGGTCAGCGGTACAACGATGAATACCTTGCGGAGCAGGGAGAAAAAGATCGCAAAGACCTTCTTATTCAGGGATTTAAATACCGCCTGACCGATGTACTGGAGGTCCATAAAGATAAAAGCTGCAAAATACATGTTCAGCGCAGGAACCGCATCCTGGATCAGCGCCGCGTCCGAGCTGAAAATACGGATCAGCGTTTCCGGGATGAGGATGATCATGCTCCACATGACGGCCGTGTAACCGAAAACGAGGAGACTCATGATCAGAATGGATTTCCGCACACGTCCCGGTCTGCGGGCACCGTAGTTGTAGCTCAGGATCGGGGAAGTTCCCTCTACCATGGCGTGGATCGGTGTCTCAACAAGCTGGCGCACACTGGAGATGATGGTCATGACGGAGATATAGATATCGCCGCCGGTGACGGAAAGGATATTGTTGCAGCAGATCGTCACGAGGCTGTTTGTGAGCTGCATGATAAATCCGGCAGCGCCGAGGCTGAGGATATTTTTCGCGTGCCCGGTACATTCCGGGATCTCATTTTTATGAAGAAACCGCAGCTTTAACTCGGATTTTTTCGTGAGGAAAAACACGACGAAGGCGGCGGACAGGCACTGGGAGATCACGGTGGCGATGGCCGCGCCGCGGACGCCGAGTCCGAGGGCAAAAATAAAGAGCGGATCAAGCACCAGGTTCGTTCCGGCACCGATCGCGACGGATAACATGCCGATGCTGGAGTAGCCCTGAGCGTTGATAAACGGGTTCATGCCGACCGCGATCATCGACGGCAGGGTTCCGATCAGATAGAGCATCAAATACGGATAGGCGTAAACGATGGCCTCAGCGGAAGCGCCGAAGAGGATCAGGATCGGATGGGCGAAGAGGAAGCCGACCGCCATCAGGATCACCGCGCAGACACAGAGCATTGTAAAAGAAGTGTTCATAATGCGCCTTGCTGTGTCAGGGTCCTTCTTTCCGCGAAAGATCGAGAAGAGCGGCGCACCGCCGGTCCCAAAGAGGTTGCTGAAGGCTGTGATGATGACAATGATCGGAAAACATAAGCCGACCGCGCCGAGAGCGGATGTTCCGATCTCCGGGATCCGCGCGATGTAGATGCGGTCCACAATATTATATAGAAGGTTTAAGATCTGGGCAATCAGCATGGGGAGCGCGGCTCCGAGGATATTGCCCGTTATGGTTCCGTTTTCAAAATCAATACGTTTCATATGTATGGTAGATTCGATTCGATCCTTTCTAAATTTTTTCTTGCATTTCAAGTATAGCATCCCCTATAATATATGTAAATTATTGTTTTTGTATAGAAATATAATAAATATTATATAATATAAGAAGATTCTTTACATTCAGACTATGATTTTTACGATCCGGGATCCAGATCCCACAGCTCGCACCGTTGTGGGAGTGGAAATCCGCAGATCGCCGGTCAGAAGGAGAGATTATGGAGATCAGACAGTTAGAATACTTCCGAGCCATCGTTGACGCCGGAACCATCAGCGGAGCGGCGAGGGAGCTTCATATGACACAGCCGCCGCTAAGCTACCAGATGAAAATGCTGGAGGAGGAACTTCAGGTGCCGCTTTTTATCCGTGGCATGAAGCATATCACACTGACGGAGGCGGGAAAAACGCTCTACGAACAGGCGGGAAAGATCCTGATGCTCTCGGAGGTAACGAAGCGCGAGGTCATAAAATCAAGTCAGGCGGCGACGATCCATATCGGAATGACGCCGTCCACCGTGTCTATGATGTCCCATTACCTGATGCGTTTTGCAAAAAGCCATCCCAATATCCATTTTGATATCCACGAGGGATCCACATTCACGATGAGGGATCAGCTTGAGAACCGGATCCTTGATCTCACGACCCTGCGCACGCCAATTACATTAAGGGGCTGTGAGACGAAAACTCTGGCTGAGGAACGCCTTCTCGCCATGGCAGTTCCGGAGTTCCCTCTTTTAAAAGGACGCACATCGCTCCATCTGCAGGAGCTCTCGGAACAGCCCCTGATCCTGTCCCACCGGTTTCAGAAATATATCGCCTCGAAGTTTGAGGAGGCGGGACTTGTCTGCGATATCTACCTTGCCTGTGAGGATGCAAGGACCGCGATCACGATGGCGGAACGGGGAATGGGGATCGCGATCCTGCCGACTTCGATGCTGGAACTTTCTGATAAGCTGAAAGCATGTGAGGTCTGTGATGCCGATTTTACAACAGAGGTCCTTCTCGCCTGGAGAAAAAGTCGAATTTCGTCGGAAATACAGGAATTTTTGGAATTTTGGAATTAAATAGTTTTTACAGGCAGATTATACGAGTAATTTTCTGAAAAATATGCCATAATGAGAAATAATGAAAAGCATCATATTATGAAACATGTCAGGTAAAGAGAGCCTGACAGAACAGGAGAAGAATCGTTCATGAAGTATGATCTGGAACATTATGGGCAATATTTAACAGAATGCGAGAAAAGTAAAAATACGATCGAAAAGTATCTGAGAGATGTGCGGACTTTCCTGATATTTTCAGGAGAACGGGAGCTGAGCAAGGAGATCATCTTAGACTATAAAAAGCTCCTCATAGAAAAATACCGGACGTCCAGCGTAAATTCCATGCTGATCGCGGTGAATGGATATCTGAGCTGGATCGGCCGGGACGATCTCCGGGTGCGTGTGTGCAGAACACAGAGACGGATCTTTCGCGAGGAGGAGCGGGAACTGACGCGCGAAGAGTACCAGAGACTTCTTATGACCGCGAGACGAGAGAATCGTGAGCGCCTGTTCTGCATCCTTCAGACCATCGCGGGAACGGGGATGCGGATCGGAGAATTGAAATATCTGACAGCGGAGAC
>NZ_WQPQ01000114.1:68818-70503 GCF_018785365.1 Clostridium sp. MCC344
GGAGGAGCGAAAGATACGGATCGACTTTAAGGGCAAAGTTCGGATCATCCTGATCCCAAGGTCCCTTCTGATCCTTTTGAAAGACTACTGTCGAAAACAGAAGATCAAGGAGGGAAGTATTTTCCGCTCAAGGAACGGGAGACCGCTGGACCGGAGAAATATATGGACGGAGATGAAAAGTCTCTGCGAGAGGGCAAAGGTGGCAGCAAGCAAAGTGTTTCCGCATAACCTGAGACATCTCTTCGCGAGATGCTTTTACGAAAAGGAACACGACCTCGCGCGATTGGCAGATTATCTTGGGCACAGCAGTATCGAGACAACGAGACGGTATACGATGATCACGAGCGAGGAGGCCTGCGCGAAGGATTTAGAGCTGGGGCTGGTCCAAAGGGAAGAAGGGGGATCGGAAGGAAAGAAAGGTAATATGGAACAAAAGGGAAAAATAAAGGATCCGTCTGCGACATAATGTGTATTATGTCATGAACGGCTTATCTTAGATGATTCTGCATCGTTCTTACATGAAATTTACATGCTTTTTACGCTTCCTAAAGTTAATTTAGAAAAGTGAACCGGTCCGCAAACCCGCTTTCAGGACCGTATGTTTTTTTGAAAATCATGTTAAAAAAACGCAAAAAAGCAAAAATCCCGGAATATCCATTGAAAACAAAGGTTTTTCGTGATATTATTTTTATGTATATATATGAATACAAGGGGGATTCGTTATGACATAATACACATTATGTCATGGACGGCTTTTTTGAATGAAGAAATGTATGATCGGAGAACGATACGGAAGTCTCGTGGTAATTGAAAAAGTGAAGATTCCGGGGAAACCTAAAACCTATTGGCGGTGCCGGTGTGACTGCGGGAATACATGCACCGTGGAAGATTCACACCTGAAAAACGGACATACGAAGAGCTGTGGATGCAGAAGGCGAATCCGACTTCAGGAAAAACGCCTCGATCTCACCGGACAGCGGTACGGCAGACTTGTCGTTCTGGGACCGGCAGCGATGCTGACAGAAAAAAAAGAAGGCACGGTGGAGCAAAGTGGATCGTCCGAAGGTGATCGCGAGGATCGTCCGGGAAGGATGAGTGACTACTGGCTTTGTCAGTGTGACTGTGGAAAACAATGCATCTGCCGCAAAGAGAATCTCCGTTCCGGGGTCACAAGAAGCTGTGGCTGTCTTCAGGAAGCACAGAGAAAGGTAAATATGAAGAAAGCCATCCATTTTATGGACGGAACCTGTGTGGAGCGGATTGCGTGCAGAAAGACATTTTCCAATAATACTTCCGGTCACCGCGGAGTATACAGAAGAGAAAACAACCGATGGAGAGCATCCATTGGCTTTCAGGGAAAGTCCTACAATCTTGGCAGCTTCGCAACCTATGAGGAGGCAGTTCAGGCGCGGCTGGACGCGGAAAAACGGTTATATGATCCATTTTTAGCGAAATACCGCGAAAAAAATTCCTGAGGACGCAGGGGAATCACAATACTGATAAAAACACTTCCAACCGCAGGAATACCGGGCAGCTTTGCTGCATAGAATGCAGTTTAGGGAGTGATTTTTATAAATTTTAAGGAACAAGGGGGAAAGGAGGGGCTTTGTGAGCATACAGAGGCAGAAGAATCCTGTGTGCAGCAATTGAAATATTGACTCACAGTAACTGTTCGACAGAGATAC
>NZ_WQPQ01000114.1:70513-74068 GCF_018785365.1 Clostridium sp. MCC344
GAAAAGAGAGATGAAGAAGCGCGGAATGAAAAAACGTGTTCTGGCAGCACTCATGACGGCCTGTATGGTCGTTGGGTCTGTGCCGGGAGTGTCGTTGGCGGATGCTACTACAGATAACTCTGGAATAAGCTATACGCTTGATGGAGTTAAGACAACAGATAGCGCGAAAACGGCTATTACATTAAACAAAGAAGCAAAACCGGCCGGTGATGGCAAATATGACATTACATTAACGGTCGATGCAACCAAGGCAAAAGATCAAATTCAGGTAAAGCCTACAGAGGTTGCTTTTGTGTTGGATGCATCCGGATCTATGGCATGGTGTACGGATGAAACACATGACCACAGATCAGCAAGTGGTGGAAAAAGCTGTCGCTATAATCATGATTTATACGTTTCCCGGTGGACCACGGCAGTTGATGCAATTGATAATATGAGTAAAGAGCTGAAAGCTGCCGGAGTAAATTGTAGTTATATTCGTTTTTCTGATAAAGCGGAAGATGTTAAAGACGCTTCCAAATATAATACGCGTTCACCTAAGGGTGGAACGAACCTTAGCGCTGGTATAAAAAAGGGAATTGAAGTTTTAAATAAAAAAGATGAAAATTCAAATAAAATTTTAGTTATCCTTGCAGACGGCGGAAGCGATGATGGATATATGGAACATCATGGTGAGTGGACTGGGTGGTTTGACAATTACTATGATGATGAACAGAAGATTTTTAGCGATTTTAAGGAAAACGGAAAAGTCTATACAGTAAGTTTTGCATGGAATAAGACAGATGATTTAATAGGTACTTGGTTAGATCATGAAAGTAAATTTAAAAAACTTGCCTCTGACTCATGTAATTTAAATGCAAAAAATGCTGAGGAGTTAAAGCAGGTATTTGAAACGATCTCTAAAGATATCACGAGTGGAATTAACGATCCGTTAGGTGAAAACATCACCATGACAAGCGGAACGCTTAAAGCAAGTGATGGATCTGCCAGCTACGATGAAAATACGAACACGATCAAATGGAATTCCAACGGTACAATGAAAGATAAGCTGACATTGACTTATACCGTGGAACTGACAGAAGAAGCGAAGAAAAAGGTCGGAAAGATTGATTTAAACGGCAATGCAGAATTCAACTATTCCTATACAAAAGATGGTAATAAGGTAGATAAGCACATCAAGTTCCCGAAACCGTCTATTACAGGCGCAACATTGACAGTCAACTATGTTGATGAAAGTGGTACTTCTGTTCAGGATCCGGTAACGGAGTGGGTAGGCTTTACCGGTGAAAAAGCTTTTGAGACAACGATTCCACAGACCGGTGCTGAGCTTACAATTGGCACGCAGAGTTATCGTGTAACAGGTGTAGAATCAGATGATTTTGCAATGACATCATTGATGGTGCATCCGCTGAAGGCAACAGAAGGAAAGGCATACAGCGTTACGGTTTGTTTGACGAAGGTCGAGACACAGCCGACTATTTACAAGGTCACTTATGATGCAAACGGCGGTGCATGGGATTGGTCCTTCTCAAAAGATGGATACAACTTAAATGCGACAAGCGGTGCCGACAAGCTTACAAAAGAGAATGCAAGAGGTGAAGAAACTCTTGAACTCTTAAATGGTAATGAACTTCCGACACGTGCGGATTATGATTTTGACGGATGGTATCTTCATGATCAGAAACTTACTTCTGAAATGACAGTAGCAGATGCTGCCGGTACAAGAACTGAGGTTGTGGTAAAAGCACACTGGAAGGAAAAGAAACCGGAAGTTCCGAGTAAACCGAAGGACACAGAAATTGTGCCTGCAGTGATCGTAGAGTGCCTCAATGCTTCCAATTCCGGTCATGAGGCAAAACAGTATGATTTAAACATTCCGAACAGCTATGAGATCGGAGAAGTAAGATCTGTTAATGGAAAATATGTCAGCACAGTGAAAGTAATCAGTGCATATTACGCAATGCAGTATAATGCGGATGTACATTATGATCATGCAGTGACAGTTAAGAATATTACATACGATCTTACATGGAACGCAGATACAAAGACATGGGAAGCACCGGCTCTCACAGAAATTCCAACGATTAAGGTAAACTGTGCAGGGGACAAACCGGAGAAACCAGTGGATACGGAAATTGTGCCTGCAGTGATCGTAGAGTGCCTCAATGCATCTAATTCCGGTCATGAGGCAAAACAGTATGATTTAAACATTCCGAACAGCTATGAGATCGGAGAAGTAAGATCTGTTAATGGAAAATATGTCAGCACAGTAACAGTGATCAGTGCATATTACGCAATGCAGTATAATGCGGATGTGGATTATGATCATGCAGTGACAGTAGAAGATATTACATACGATCTTACATGGAACCCAGTGACAAAGAAATGGGAAGCACCGGCTCTCACAAAAATTCCAACCATTAAAGTAGATTGCTCAAAGGATACTCCAATCCCGACTGATCCGGAACTTCCGGGATTTAAAGAGTTAGAGGATCTTATCGAAGGAGTCGTTCTTGTTCATACAGGCAGCAATGCAGCAGCTCATCCGGATGAGGATTACACTCTGATGGAGGATGGATATGAGATTTCATGGTATGGAACTACAAAGGCAATCCTTACAGTAAAGGTAGCGCCGTATGTAAGCAAATATATTGCAGCCCATGGCAATCATGACGTTAAGGGAGCCGCTTCAGCAAAACTGATCCTTGCTCGTACGGATGGCGGTTGGGATATCGAAGAGGGTACAACACCGATCAGATTCTTTGTGAAGTGTACCGAAAACAATCCGGAGAAACCGGCTCTTCCGAAATATGATGATCTGAAGAAGCTGTTTGGAGAAACGATCAATGTAACCTGTGAAACAGATGAGCAGCACGCTCCGCAGTCCTTCGGTCTTATGGCCGGAACTTACAGCGTCACAAGAGATAAGGAAGACGATAACGAGGCAGTTGTTACTGTATTTGCAAAAGATTACATCAAGGCATATGCAGATGGAAAACATACAAATGCAGGAGACGATGCAGCAACAGTCAAGCTCTTCTGCGATGAGGACGGCAAGTGGTATTCTGAAAATCAGGAGATCGTGATCAACTTCAAAGCAAAATGCGAGAAAACACCGGAGACACCTGAGAAACAGTACACCGAAATCAAGTTCGTTGTTGTAAACGGAACATTTACAGAGAACGGTCAGACAGAACTCACAAAGACCTTTGAGGTTGGAACGAAGCTCACGCTTGCGGATATTCCAGCATCCAAGGGAAAGAGCAGCAGCTACAGCGATCAGACCTGGGATAAGTTCCCGGTTGGATATGTTGTAGGAAAAGATGGAACGACCTTCACGATCACTTACAGGTGGAGATCAAGCGGCAGTGACAGTGATGACAGCGATTATGACTATGGCACCTCCACAAGAGGCAAAGCCACAAACGCAGCCGGTAAGTCCGGACGCTGGATCTTAGAGGGCGGCGAGTTCACGGAGGACAACGGAAGACTTCCGTCCAACGAGTACTTAAAGATCGGTGATACGATCTACGGTTTCTACACCTACGGATTTGC
>NZ_WQPQ01000114.1:74296-75107 GCF_018785365.1 Clostridium sp. MCC344
TGGCCGCTCCGACTGGTACTACTTTGATGTAGACGGCTGGATGGAAGACGGCTGGTTATACCGGAACAACAACTGGTATTATCTCCATACTCAGTATGACAACACAAGAGGACGCATGTACACCGGCTGGCATGAGATCGACGGCAAGTGGTATTACTTCAACACAGCATCTGACAAGGGAACTCTTGGCGCAATGCTTGCGAACACCACAACACCGGATGGGTATCAGGTAGACGCAAATGGAGCATGGATCCGGTAATTCCGGCAGGAAACCTTCATGGCTCACCGGGCGCGGGACCCTCATAGCAGCCATATTTCTTCTGGGACTGGGAATTTTCCTGTACCCGCATATCTGTGACTGGTACTATCAGTATCAGTTCAACAAGGCGATTGCGGCGTATGACCGGTTTCAGGGGATCGACTGCGAAGGAATGATCCAGGCGGCCCGAGAGTACAATGAAAGACTTGCAAAGAAAGAGGAACAGTTTCTGGTTCCCGCAGAGGAACGGGAGGAGCTTGACCACCTTCTGGATCCATGGGGAACAGGGATGATGGGATATGTGGACATTCCGAAGATCGGGGTCCACATTCCCATTTACCACGGGACGGAAGGGCGGGCGCTTCAGTCGGGCGCCGGTTTCTGGTATGGGACAAGCCTGCCGGTGGGCGGTGAAAATACCCATTGTGTGCTGGCCGCCCATAACGGTCTTGTGAAGGCGAAGCTGTTCACTGACCTGGACAAACTGGAAGTGGGAGATCGGTTCACTCTGGATGTCTTAAACGAGACATTCACGTATGAGGTGGATCAGAT
>NZ_WQPQ01000114.1:75131-162594 GCF_018785365.1 Clostridium sp. MCC344
CGGGGTAAATACCCACAGGCTTCTTGTCCGCGGACACCGGGTAACAGGACCGGAAAAATGATGGAAAAAATGCGCCGGTTCACAAAAAAGTGAAAACGGCGCTTTTTTCGACATAAATTGACATGGAGGGGATCGAAAATGAAAAAGAAAATGAATAAGGCTTTCATGGTCTGTCTGGCAGCAACTGCGATGACGGCTGGAATGTCGGTTTCGGCATTTGCGCAGGTACATATTGGCGGGACTACCTATAATACGTTTGATGAGGCAGTGGCTGCGGCAGAAGATGGAGCGGTGATCGTTCTTGATACGGATGAGGCGACGAGTGGGCTCAATCTGAGCAAGAACTTGACGGTAGATGGTGGTACGGATAAGAAGAATCTTACATTTACGGACAAAGGAATTGCACTTTGGGGCAAAAAGCTGACTTTTAAGAACTGCGCTGTGGAACTGAAAAGAATCGGATCGACACCATATACAGCAGAGTGGGGCTGGATGACGATCTCTGCATCGAAGGATGCAGAACTGCATCTGGAGAATGCAGAGATGGTAATGGATGGCGAAGGTGTCGCTGCAAACACTCATGCGATCTATTTCTGCTCGAATAATAAGCTGAATCTGAAGAATTCCACGCTGGAGATCCGAAATTATCCGCAGGATGCCCTGGAGTGGGATGGCGGTGACGGAGGCTATAATGTGAATCTCGAAAATTCGACCTACATCTCGGATAATAACCGCTCAGGTTTTACGGGAAAATTTTATGCCACGATCGATAACAGTAAAGTTCAGGTGTTAAACAGCCATGGAAACGGATCAAACGGTACATACTATACGATAAAAAATGGATCGGAAGTTTTGTTTGATGGAAACGGTAACTGGGGAATTTCCGCATGGCGGATCGACATGAGCAATCAATCCTCCTTAACAGCAACAAACAACGGGTACAGCGGTATCTGAACCAGAGTGTTGAATGTGGATAAGACATGCAAGCTGGATGTGGAAGAAAACGGGGTGAAACCTTTATCCGCAGCTACAAGTGGCGGAATTGTATTTCAGGGAAATGGAACATATAAAAGCACGATCGAGAAGGGCGCAGATGTGACGATCATGAACAATGCCGGTTCCGGAATCTATACAAAACAGGCAGCCTGCGATCTGACGATCGATTCCGCAACGATCATCAACAACGGAACGGGAATACAGAATGAGAATAAGATTGGTGCCGAATACGGCGGAGGCATCTACAATATCGGTACCATGCGTCTCGGCTCATCGGTTATTCTCTACAATAACCATGCCGGAAAAGGTGCCGACGATATCTACAACGGAGAAAACGCGACACTGAAATTCGGAGACACAAACAAAGAGTGGATCCTCGACGATTGTAATCACGCGATCGACGGCTGGTATGATGACACAGAAGGAAGTCGCTGGAATGCCGATGGCGGTGAAAGTGAGCACCATATTGTTCTTGTAAACAGCGGAAGTAAGACCGGTATGCTGCAGATCAAAGCTGCGCATGGACTTGATGCGGACGATAAGGAGAGCAGACCGGATATCGATAAAAAGGCAGACGGTGAGGATGAGATCAAGGGCGTAAAACCGGGCGATAATATAAGCTTTACACTGGAATCCCATCTTCCGGCAAGACTGGCCGGATTTGTAGTACGTTCCGATTCTAATGCAGAGAGATTGCTGATTCCGGAGAAGTTCTCCGAGCGCATGATCTTCCATGACGAGATGAGCAAAAATCTGGAATTTGATAAAGTAACCTTGAAAGTGACAGTCGGAAATAAAGGAAGTGTACTTCCAGAAGAGTATTACAAGGTAGAAACCGGAAAAGGCAATGAGACATTCCGGGTAAGCATCGCTCTGATCGCAGCATTCAATGACGGATATATTACATATGATGAGTTAAAGAATGCAGAGCCGATTATTGTTTCCTATGACGCAGCTGTCTCTGACAAAGCCATTGATGGAGACAAGGTGGAGAACCGTGCATGGGTCAACGACAGCGAGAAAGATATCGTTGACGGCCCGGTCATCGATCCGGATGTCCCGTCTACAGGTGGAATTGGAACAAAAGCCTTCACAGCAGCAGGAATCGCCCTGATGGGAGCGGCAGCAGGTGCTGTGATCGTGACAGGTAAGAGGAAGAAAAAAGAACAGTAATTCAGACTTTTCGGATTATTGTTAGTTATGAGAACGAGGTAGAGACATGAAAAAATCATGGAAAAGTTTCATGACCGTCACCGCAGCCGCCGCTGCGATGACGGCTGCCATGGCATTTTCTTCGTTGGCTGCTGTGGCGAAGGTAGGAACACAGGAGTTCAATAATCTTCAGGATGCGATCAATTCTGCGGGAGAGTCACCGGTAGTGATCGATCTTGAGGAAAATGTAAGTCTTACGGACGGACTTGTGATCGGTGCAGGAAAAAATGTGACGATCCAGTGCGGCACGTCGGATCAGAAGACGATCAAGATGGAAGGAAAGGGAATCCACACAGAAGGAACTTATGATGCTGCAGCTAAAAGCTGGAATACCAGCCGGCTGACATTTAAAAACTGCGTATTGGATATAACCGCGAATGATAATCCGGGTGGAAGTGGCGGCACTGCGAATCTGATTTCGAATACAGACCTCATCTTGGATCATGTGACGTGGACACAGAATAGCACGGATGGCGGCAGTGGAAGCGGAATGTATTTGTATCAGGAAAGTAATTTATGCCTCGTAAATGGTACAGTCATGACGATATCCGGCTATAAAGGATCCCGGGCAAGTGGTATTTTCGCAGACAATTCAGAGTATGATGATATGCCAAACCGGAGTATTATAATTTCAGATCATTCCAGTCTCAATATCACTGATTGTGACTGGCACGGAATGACGGTCAATCCGGTCGACGTGACGGTAGAACAATATTCACATATCGATATTACGGGCTGTGGAAATCCGAACTACGGTGGTGGAATTGGCTGCTATTACGGAAAACTGAGCGTAACGGATCATTCTGATGTGACAACGAATCAGAATATTGGTAGCGCCTGGGGAATTTTTGTAAAAGAGCTGTTTGTAGATGGTACTTCAAAACTGATTTCCTGTAGAAATACCGGAAATGGGCTGGATGTCGGAGGAAAAGGAACCATTGAGGGAGGAGCTGAGATCAGTCTCGACGGAAATGGGAAAAGAGGTCTTCAGGTATATAGCGGCAGCGATTATTGGTACGGCGATGTTGAAGTCAAAGCAGGGGCAATTGTATCGGCCTGTGAAAATAGATCAAACGGGATTTTAAATACGTATAAGCTGTTTGTTGAGAATGGAGCAACGCTTAAGGTTGAAGAGAATCATGATCGCGGAATCCGTAACTTGAGAGAACTGACTTTAAATGCAGGCAGCGTTTGTAAAAATCAAACGGGTTCAACCGGAGCAGGAATTTTCAATGAGGGAACCTTGAAGATCGGCACCGGCGTCCGCATCTGCAACAACCATGCAGCCATCTACGGTGGCGGCCTCTATAACGGGGAAAACGGAACTGCTGAGCTTTCGGACGGCGTGATTCTCTACAACAACCACGCAGCCAAAGGTGCTGACGATATTTACAACACCGCAGGGCGGAAGCTGACCTTCTGCGCAGTCGGAACCGGTTGGAACCTCGACGACTGCAATCACCGCATCGACGGCTGGTATGACGATACAGAGGGCTCAAGATGGAACGCAGACGATAATCTTCCGGAAAATCGTCATATCGTTTCGGCAGCTTCCGGCGAATATGAGACGGGATTTCAGATCAAGGCGGCTCATGGCGCGGAGATCTACGAGACGACAAGTTATCCGATCGATAAAAAGGCAGACGGCGAGGACGAGATCGGAACCGTAAGTCAGGGAAAGAAGATCAGGTTTACACTGACCTCCAGTCTTCCTAAGCTGCTTGCACGCTATGTTGTGACGGCATCCAACGCCTCACCGGCAAACTCCGCAAGGGAGATTCGCAAAGTCCGCGTACACAGTGCGTCCGGCGCGGGAACAGTCCGCGTACACAGTGCGTCCGGTGCGGAGACAGTCCGCGTGTACAGTGCGTCCGGTGCAAGAAGAGCGAGAAGCGTAAGCGGAGACAACTACGACAATGAGATTTCTGCACAGTCCCTTTCTGCAGATGAAAAATATGCGATCCCGGATTCGGTTGTGGAGACCATGGTCTTCCACGATGAAATGAACCGGTATCTGAAGTTTATTGACAGTACGCTCCGTGTGACCGCGGGCAGGGATGGAAAAGAAGTTCCTTCCGGGTATTACACGGTAACAGCCAGTGGTTCTAATGCATTCCAGGTTGAGGTTGATCTTGTAAACCTCTTTAATACCGGAATCATCGATTATGAAGATCTGACGGATGAAAATCCGATTACAGTGACCTATGAAGCGGTCGTGACAGACGATGCGATCCAGGGGGACGAGCTGTTTAACGAAGCCTGGGTCAACGATGGAGAACATGACTCCGTGGAAGGTGATGTCCTCGATAAGAAGGTTCCGTCCACAGGCGGAATGGGACGGAGAATGTTCACGGGTCTGGGACTCCTGTTTATGGGCACAGCGGCAGCAGCGTGGAAGAGAAAAAGAAGCATGTAGATCAGATACAGAAATCGATGTAGAAGGAAGGAATCCAAGATGACAGGAATTCGGAAAAAGAATAAGATCCTGGGCTTTATTTTTGCCGTGCTTGCGGTATGGATGGTGATATTTCAAAATCCGTCCTACGCGGCACAGCGGGGCAGTCTGAACATAAAAACTGAACAGGCCGGAATGACGTTATATCTCTATCGGGTTGCAGAAAAACAGGCGGGTGTCTATGTGCTGAATGAGAAATTTCAGGCATCCGGTGCGGATGTTTCCGGAGGTGGTTCCAGAGAGGCTGCAATCACTCTTACAAATTTTGTGAAGGCGCAGGGGATCCAGCCTTACCGGACCGGAACGGGAAGCGGAAAGCATGTGGTTTTTCGGAATCTTCCGGATGGAGAGGCTCTCTACCTTGTTACAGGGGATCCGATGACCGTTGGCGGAAAGACCTACATTCCGGCACCGGTTCTCGTGGAAGCGGGCGGTGCCGCGGCTGAAGCAGATATCAAGTGTGATATTGAAGAACCGGAAAACCCGACAAACCCGACGGATCCGTCGAATCCGACCTCTCCGACCCGTTATTATGATGACAGCGATGATGACGACTGGGATCCGACTCCGAATAAGAAGCCGACTATCACAACAGCGGCTGACGAGACGGTGACGATCACAGATGCAGAGACACAGTCGGAAACCAGAGTGGAGGAGAGTACGGCAGAGAGTGAAACAGAGACATCTACGGAGACAACCGTGGAGAACGAAAAGAAGCTTCCCCAGACAGGACAGCTGTGGTGGCCGGTAGGGATCCTGATCTCCGCAGGCGCGGTCCTTCTGGCGGCAGGTCTTGTGATGAAAAAGAGAAGAAAAGAAAAATAAAAAAATTAAAGAGAAACATGAGGATACAGATATGAAAAAGAAAACGCTTCATCCAATCATGATTGCGTTACTGGCACTTTTTGTTCTGCTGCAGGCATTCTGCCTGACAGCATTCGGCGCTGAAAATCCGGAGGTGTGTATTCCGGCTGGAACAGAGACGGAGACTGTGAATCAGATCCTGACAGAAACGCTTCTCCCGGACAGTGAAGATACACTGGAATGGGAGTACGAGTGTGTTGGAAAGGAAGACGGTGGTCTGCTGAAAAATACCGCATGGGGATCAGTAGGCGGATTTGAAAGTACAACAAAAAATACTTAGTGACTCACACCTATATCCATCCGGCGCTGGCAGACAATGCGGATGGTGAATATCAGGTACGCACAGGAGAGAAAAAATTCACAATCAGAAAAACAGCAAAACCTACCGTAGATTGCGAACTGCTCCGGGATCAGGAAATTCCGCTGATATATGACGAGGACGGAACCCTTAATGCCGAAGAGACGAAAAAAGAGATCTTTACGAGAGTTTTTTCAGCTTCCAATGCGGAGTTTATTACCTGTGACGATGTGACGATCCAGTACTACGGTAAAGCTGAGTCAGGCGCTGTAGGAAATCTCGGAAAGAACTGGGTCGCACTGGACGGGGAGACGGTGAATCTCCTGACCTATCCGGCAATCCCGGCAGGAAAACAGAAGATCCGTATTTTATGGGACGGCGATGAGGAGTATTCCGGTTTTAAAAAAGAGACAGACGTGACCATGACGGAACGGGAGCAGATGAAGTTCAATCTGAAAGAAGCTCCTTACGAGGCAGGGCTTGTTTTTGATCATGATCAGAATATCGATTATACTGCAACTGCAAAAGCGATCTACGAGGCTGTAGTGGAGTCCACAGAACCGGAAGTGGATTTTGATGAGTTCGAGGTGAAGTACAATGCAGATCCTTCCGGACTCATTGAAAATTTCAGACCGCTCGATGATGAGTCACTTGTAACAAAGAAATTCGGCACGGGAAGCTGGAAGATCCGTATTTCCTGGGGCGGAAGCAGGGACTATGCGCCGGGCAGCGTGACGGTATCAGTAACAGTGACGGATAACCGGATCAACAGTAAAGTCGTATTAAAGAGCGAAACCTCCTTCACATACAATAAGGATGTGGAAGCAGTAAAACAGGCGGTTCTTGACAATGTGATCGACTGGGAAAATTCCGAGCTTCCGGAGCGGGATACACTGTCTGTTGACGATTTCACTTTTTCCTACAATGCGAGACTTTCTCTTCTGGACGGTTTGAGCAGCGAGCTCGGTGACAGCTTTGCTGACAAATTCCTGAACGGAGAAGGAATCAGGGACGATGTTCCGTTTGAAGGAAAAAGCTATGAGCTCGGAGGAAAGGTTCTAGGAAGCTTCCCGCAGATCGGCGCAGGCGAGCAGAAGATCAAAGTGACCTTCAAGGGAAATTCAGAGTATCGCGCAAGTGAAGAAGCTGAGGGCAGCGTGACCATCAACAAAGCAAATGTGAAGGTCAGCGTCAACAGCGCCAGCAGATATGTGAGCGAGGCTGTGAAGGGCAGAGAGCTTGTCTCCACAGATCCGGAGGATCAGTTCAACCTGTATATCATCTACGCCGGAATCACCAGCAATGTGACTACAGGCGTTTATCTGGAGCTTCCGGAACAGTATACCTCCAACAGCACTGTCATTAAGATCGTCGATAAGGCGCTGGAAAGCTTAAATCAGCCAACCCTGACAGAAATGCTGCAGAACGGCATTACAGTCGGTGAACTTAGACAGCTTCTAAATACCAGTGAAGTGATCGATGTGCTTGAGAAGATCGGTGTGGATACCGGTGCTTTGGGACAGGTCATCAAGGTGATCAACAAGCTTCCGTCCATCGCTGATAATCTCCGGATCAGTATCGGTGCCCCGAATCATGCCGGAATTTACAGCGTGACAGCAGTCACCGACAATAAGAACTACAATACGGGTGTCGGCGCCGGCGCTCTTGTCTTAAAAGCTGACAAGGCAAAGCTTGTATGGAACCAGAGTATCGGCAAAAAGATCTCTGCAGCGGAAGCGGCGGGTGCTGATTTCGGAGCTCGCCTGGAAATCGGCGGCGCAGCAGTTGCAGATCAGTCGAGCGTCAGTGTGCTGTATTCAGGCTTTACCAGCAAATGGAAAGTTTATTCCAGCACAACAACCCCGCCGACTGAGCCGGGGCGTTACACGATGACCGTAGTCGTTCTCGGCGGCAATTACCTTGCCTCCCCGATCAACCGGTCGTTCCAGATCACAAAATAAATTAAGAAAAGAAATTGGAAACCAGCACTTCACTTTTGCAGGATCAGGAAAGGGAGGTGCTGGTTTTTTATTTACGCGAACAACGAGCCAAAGTCCGCGCTTGCGCGAGACCTTGGCGACTGTTGCGATAACAAGGAGGTATATGATATGGCAGCTAAAACAGCGAATGTGACAGCGCGAATCCAACCGAATATAAAAGAACAGGCAGAGGCAATCCTGGACAGACTGGGGATTCCGGTATCTGTATTTATCGATATGACATACAGACAGGTCATTATGCAGGGCGGAGTTCCGTTTTCATTGGAAATTTCCGACAAACTTGTCACCAGGGATGTTTTAATTAGTACAGCTTCGCACCAGCCGGGATATGGTTATCAACCATGAGAAGGTTTAACTTCTCCTCGCCCTCTTCAGTATGGATTGCACTAAGCAGCATACCGCAGGAATCGATTCCCATCATGGCTCTCGGCGGAAGGTTTGTGATCGCGATCAGGGTCTTTCCGACAAGCTCTTCCGGCTCGTAGAAAGCATGGATACCGCTTAAGATCGTGCGGTCTGTGCCGGTTCCGTCATCGAGTGTGAACTGAAGGAGCTTTTTGCTCTTCTTGACTGCTTCGCAGGCTTTTACCTTAACAGCGCGGAAATCGCACTTGCTGAATGTCTCGAAATCAACATAATCAGCGAACATCGGCTCGATCACAACTTTGGAGAAGTCGATGACTTCCGGAGCTGCGTTCTCGGATGTCTTAACGACCGGTTTCTCAGACTTCTTTGTGTCTAAGGACTTCATTGTCGGGAAGAGCAGTACGTCACGGATCGCCGGGGAGTTTGTAAATAACATAACAAGACGGTCGATACCGTATCCGATACCACCGGTCGGCGGCATACCGATCTCAAGGGCATTTAAGAAGTCCTCATCTGTTGTGTTTGCCTCGTCATCACCGGCAGCAAGAGCAGCCTCCTGCGCTTTGAAACGCTCTCTCTGGTCGATCGGGTCGTTTAACTCGGAGTATGCATTGCACATCTCACGGGCATAGATATAGAGCTCGAAACGCTCAACCTGCTCCGGATGATCCGGTTTCTTCTTGGTAAGCGGGGAGATCTCGATCGGATGGTCTGTGATGAAGGTCGGCTGGATCAGGTGCTCCTCAACGAATTCCTCGAAGAAGAGGTTGATGATGTCGCCGCGGACATGACGATCCTCATAGTGAACGCCCTTCTCATCTGCTAATTTCTTTGCTTCCTCAGTTGTCGTGATCTCGTTGAAATCAATACCGGTATATTTCTTGATCGCGTCGATCATGGTCAGGCGCTCGAACGGCTTTCCAAGGTCGATCTCAACATCCGCATACGGGATCGTTGTGGATCCGCAGATCTGCTCTGCGATATGACGGAACATGTTCTCGGTGAGGTCCATCATTCCCTTGTAGTCTGTATATGCCTGGTATAACTCCATCAGAGTGAATTCCGGGTTGTGTCTTGTGTCAAGACCTTCGTTACGGAATACGCGGCCGATCTCGTAAACACGCTCCATACCGCCGACGATGAGTCTCTTTAAGTAGAGCTCGAGGGAGATACGAAGTTTAACGTCCTCGTCAAGTGCATTGTAGTGAGTCTCGAACGGTCTTGCAGCAGCACCGCCGGCATTTGCAACGAGCATCGGAGTCTCAACCTCGAGGAATCCGAGGTTATCTAAATATCTGCGGATGCAGCTGATGATCTTGGAACGCATCACGAAAGTCTTCTTTACGTCCTCGTTCATGATCAGGTCCACATATCTCTGACGGTAACGGGTATCTGTGTTTGTCAGACCATGGTATTTCTCCGGAAGGATCTGTAAGCTCTTGGAGAGCAGAGTTACGGAATGGGCATGAACAGAGATCTCGCCCATCTTTGTTGTGAATACAAAGCCTTTGATGCCGACGATATCGCCGATATCCATCTTCTTGAAGTCTTTGTAGGAATCGTCACCGAGCTCATCACGGGATACATAGCACTGGATGTTGCCCTTAAGGTCCTGGACGTTGCAGAAAGAAGCTTTACCCATCACACGCTTGGACATGATACGTCCGGCGATGGAAACTTCCTTTCCGTCATATTCTGCATAATTGTCTTTGATATCTGCGCTGTGAGTATCCTGATCATACTTTGTGATCTGGAACGGGTCCTTGCCCTCTGCCTGTAATTCAGCAAGCTTTTCGCGGCGCACCTTTAAGAGCTGATGGATATCCTGCTCTTTTGCATTTGCATTCTTGTTCTGATTCTGCTGTTCAGCCACTTTTCTATTTCTCCTTCACTGTAGTCTTTGTGTATGATCGATACGATCGTGTACAGAATTTTCAGTCCGGGAGATCCCTGTCTGTACACGATAGTGATCAATCGACTCTTTTAATATCGAGTACCTTATACTGGATAACTCCGGACTGTGTTTCAACGTCAACAACATCGCCAACGCGTTTGCCGATCAGCGCGTGTCCGACCGGAGACTCATTGGAGATCTTATTTTCAAGGCTGTTTGCCTCTGTGGAACCAACGAGTTTGAATTCCATCTCCTCGTCGAAATCGACATCGTAAACCTTTACGATACAGCCGACATTGATCTTGTCAAGATTTACCTCGTCCTCAACGACAACCTCTGCGTTCTTTAACAGTTTCTCGAGCTCTTCGATTCTTAACTCAATATCTCTCTGCTCATCTTTCGCAGCATCGTACTCGGCATTCTCGGATAAGTCTCCCTGTTCTCTTGCCTCTTTGATCTTCTGGGCAATCTCACGACGGCGGTTTACTTTCAGATCCTGAAGCTCATCCTCGTATTTTTTCAGTCCTGCATAAGTTAAAATATGTTTCTTATCAGCCATGACGTCTTACCTTTCTTATTGTTTCGGGGCAGAATGACCCTTTATAATTTTTAGCTTTACATTCTCTGTATTATAGCGTGTAGAATTGGGATTGTCAAGAAGCCGAAAGCCTTAGTTTTGGTGGATTTTTGCGGAGTTTCGTGGGGATGTGACAGAAAGTGCGGGGGAAGTGTATTTATTATAGAAAGAACACGGAGACCCTGTACAGTAACGAAAGAGCAGTTCGACAAAGTAGATTTGTTGATTTATAGCGACAGATGCTTTATACTTATGATAATAAACAGGAATATAAAAGAGCATTTCTGCAAGAATTGGGAATAAAAGTAAGCGCAGAGCTTTTTATTTTAGTGGAAGATGAGGAAAAAAAGATGGTAACAGGAGAACTGAAAAATAAAATAGACAGTTTATGGGAGATATTCTGGACAGGCGGTCTGACGAATCCGCTGGAGGTAATCGAGCAGATGACGTATCTGATGTTCATCCGGGATCTGGATGATGCGGATAATACTCATGCAAAGGAAGCAGCGATGCTCGGAATTCCTTATAAGAGTATTTTTGCGGGACAAGTGCAGATCGGTGAGCGGATGGTTGATGGAAATCAGTTAAAATGGAGTGTGTTCCATGATTTCCCGGCGGAAAAGATGTATGCAAACATGCAGGAACTTGTATTTCCGTTCATGAAAAACCTTCATGGGAATAAAGAAAGCGCCTATTCAAAGTACATGGGAGACGCGATCTTCAAAGTTCCGACACCGCTTATGCTGGATAAGATCGTGAATGCGCTGGATGGTGTTTACGAACAGATGGAACAGTTAAAGAAAGCGGATACCAGGGGCGATGTCTATGAATATTTATTATCAAAACTTGCAACAGCAGGTGTAAACGGACAGTTCCGGACTCCGAGACACATTATCCGGATGATCGTTGACATGATGCAGCCAAAGCCAGATGATGTGATCTGTGACCCGGCCTGCGGTACATCCGGCTTTTTGGTGACAGCCAGCGAATATCTGCGGGAGAATTGCAAAAAAGAAGTCTTATTTGATAAGGCGAACAAAGACCATTATATGAATCATATGTTTCATGGCTATGATATGGACCGTACGATGCTTCGAATTGGTGCCATGAACATGATGACCCACGGTGTGGAAAATCCATCGATCGAGTATCGTGACAGCCTGAGTGATCAGAACCCGGACAAAGAGAAGTATAGCCTGATTCTTGCCAACCCGCCGTTTAAGGGCAGCCTCGATTACGACATCGTATCTGCGGATCTCTTAAAAGTCTGCAAAACAAAGAAAACAGAGCTTCTGTTCCTAGCCCTTTTCTTAAGAATGCTGAAAATCGGTGGCCGGTGCGCCTGCATCGTCCCGGATGGCGTATTATTCGGATCATCGACCGCACACAAGGCGATCCGGAAAGAGCTGATCGAGAACAACCGCCTGGAAGCCGTCATCTCCATGCCATCCGGTGTGTTTAAACCGTATGCGGGAGTTTCCACTGCAATCCTGATCTTTACAAAGACTGGTCATGGCGGCACTGATAAAGTCTGGTTTTACGACATGAAAGCAGATGGACTCAGTCTTGACGATAAGAGAAGTGAAATTTCTGAGAATGATATTCCGGACATCATTGAGCGATTCCATCATCTTGAAAAGGAGACGGACCGTGAACGCACCGAGCAGAGCTTTTTCGTCCCGAAGGAAGAAATTGTGGAGAACGATTATGACCTCTCCATCAATAAATATAAGAAGATCGAGTATGTTCCGGTAGAATATCCGTCCACGCTGGAGATCATGACCGAGCTTCGGGAGCTGGAGATGAAGATCGGGGAAGAGATGGATGAGCTGGAAAGACTGTTGGGGTTGTAGGAAGATGATGGAAAGAGAATATGGAATTGGGAGATTTTCGGAGATGGAAAATGGACAATTCGGGTTTGTGGGGATGAGGTAGATGGAGATAAAAAGACTTGGAGAGCTTTGTAATATTGTATCGGGTGGCACACCTTCAAGGACAAAAACAGAATTCTGGAATAATGGGACAATTCCATGGGTAAAAATTGGAGATATCAAAGAGAAATATATTAATGAAACAGATGAATTCATCACAAAGGAAGGACTCGATGGGTCATCTACAAAAATGTTGCCTGCAGGAACAATTCTATATACAATATTTGCAACATTAGGAGAAGTCGGTATATTAGAAATTGCTGCTTGCACAAACCAGGCAATAGCTGGGATAATGATTAACGATATAAAACAATTAAATACAGATTATTTATATTATTATTTAAAATCAAAAAAGACGTATGTTAATAGAGTTGGAAGAGGTGTTGCGCAAAATAATATAAATATGTCAATGCTGAAGGCATTAGAGGTTCCTGTGCCAGAGCTATCAAAGCAACTTGAAATTGTTAAAGTTATTGATAAAGCCTATGAAGTAATAGAAGATCGAAAACAGGAGCTGAAATGTTTAGATAATCTTATCAGAGCCCGATTTGTCGAGATGTTTGGGGATCCAGTTCTTAATGAAAAAGGATGGAAAATAGTTACAGTTGGGGACATTGTTACAGAGGTGCGATATGGGACAAGCAAACCTGCTGTTGAAGGTGGAAAATACCCCTATTTAAGAATGAACAATTTAACGGCAGATGGACATTTGGATTTGAAGGATTTGAAATATATCGACATTTCAGAAGATGAAATCGAAAAATGTGTTGTTAGAAAAGGTGATGTCCTTTTTAATAGAACTAACAGTATTGAACTGGTAGGTAAAACAGCAGTTTTTGATTTGACTGAGGAGATGGTCATTGCAGGGTATATTATTCGGGTTCGGCTCACTAAAGAAATGTTACCTGTAGTCTTTTCACAGTATATGAATCTTGAACCATTGAAGGTCATACTACGGGGGATGGCGAAAGGTGCTGTAAACCAGGCAAATATCAATGCGCAGGAGTTGCAAAGTATTAAGGTATACATACCAGATATGAAACTTCAAAACCAATTTGCTGATTTTGTCCAACAAATCGACAAATCAAAAGATTCTGTACAAAAGGCACTTGATGAGGCGCAGCTTCTGTTTGACAGCTTGATGCAGCAATATTTCGGATAAATTTGAGTGACAGAAGGTGAATGCATGGGGAAATCGCAGGAATGGAAACTTGCTTTGGATCAATATATCCGGCAGGGAGATTCAGGGATGGCTGAAAAAAGTGCTGCATGGCAGACTGCAATTGGTTTGCAGGATGTGGATGGATTAAAAATCTCAGAATATTTGTTGAAAATTGCCAAAGAACATATCGAAGGCAGGATTGACATGAATGCGGCGAAAACACGGATTCAGACATACTATGAAAAACGGAAAGGACACCTTACCGATGCCGAAGAGAGGACACGGGAGGCAGACCTCGTTTCGCTGCACATCGTGGAATTATTGGGAGAGAAAACATTTCAGCTTTCACCTGCATTTTATATCAACATTCATAAACGCTTATTTACAGGGGTATTCCCGCATGCAGGGCGGCTGCGCAGCTACAATATCACAAAAGATGAGTGGATTTTAAACGGGAAAACCGTTTATTACGCTTCTTATAATGAAATACAGGCTGCATTGGATTACGATTTTTCACAGGAAAAACAGTTCCCGTATGAAACAGTTTCAGTTGCAGATGCAATGAAACATATTGCGGCATTTACATCCGGAATCTGGCAGATTCATCCATTTGGTGAGGGAAACACCCGCACCACAGCAATTTTTGTTATTCAATATCTGAAGGCATTTGGATTACGGGTCAACAGTGATGTATTTGCAGAGCATTCATGGTATTTTCGAAATGCGCTGGTTCGATCCAATTATAATGATTTTCAGTTGGGGATTCATGCAACAACAAAATATCTGGAACAGTTTTTCGAAAATCTGTTGATGAATGTGAATCATGAATTAAAGAACCGCTATTTGCGTGTGGATTATCGGGATGATAGGATGATTCAAAGTGAGAATGCGGAGAGTTCAAAGTGTATAGATAATATTTTGAATTGCACTTTGGAAGAAATGGCTGTAATGAAGGTCATCGAAGAGAACCCGCGAATCACTCAAAAAGCTTTGTCTGCTGCATTGGGAAAATCAGAGCGCACGATCAAGATAAGAATGGGAACTTTAAAGGAAAAGGGACTGATTCAAAGAAAAAATGGAAAGCGCAACGGGGATTGGGAAATATTGATCCGATCATAACTGTGAGGTATAAAACAGTCGCACCGGATTAAAAATATATGGCATTTGCAGGAGTAGGATGTTGGTATACAAAGGAAGGAGTATACCGACATGGAAGAAAAGCTTGTAAATATCTTAAATCAGATGGCAGAATACCTGAATATTTCACAGATGAAGAAACTGCAGGAGGTTCTGTTGAAAAATCTGGCACAGCCGGAAACAACTAAAGTAGAGACTACGAATGATACCTACTTGCAGATGTTCCTGGATGCAAAGAAAATCGAAGGATGTTCCGAGAGAACACTTCAATATTACCGTGTCACCGTAGAAAAAATGTTCCAGATGCTAAAGACACCGGTCAGAAAGATCACAACGGAGGAGATCCGGACGTATCTTTCGGAATATCAGAAGATCAACAACTGTGGGAAATCCACGATCGACAACATCCGCCGGAACATTTCGAGTTTTTTCTCATGGCTGGAAGAAGAGGATTATGTCCTGAAGAGTCCAATGCGTCGGATCCACAAAATCAAGACGAAACAGCAGGTAAAGGAAGTGATTTCCGACGAGGGGATTGAGCAACTGCGGGATCATTGCTGTTGTGTCCGGGACCTGGCAATCATTGATCTGTTGTATTCAACAGGAATCCGTGTCGGGGAACTGGTAAATCTGAACATTAAAGATGTGGATTTTGAGGCCAGGGAATGTGTGGTGTTCGGAAAAGGTGATAAGGAGCGCAAAGTATACTTTGATGCGAAGGCAAAGCTGCATCTGCAAAATTATTTAAACAGCCGTTCCGATGACAACCCGGCATTGTTTGTCACGCTGGACGCACCTCATGCCCGCTTAAAGATCAGCGGTGTTGAGATCCGACTGCGGAGACTCGGACAAAAGATCAATCTGACAAGAATTCATCCCCATAAATTCCGCCGGACCATGGCGACCCGTGCAATCGACAAAGGAATGCCGATTGAGCAGGTCCAGAAAATCCTCGGACATTCACAGATCGATACCACAATGCAGTACGCCATGGTCAACCAATTGAATGTAAAGACATCCCATCAGAAGTACATTGCCTGATCAAGTTCGGGTTTGTGGGGATGAAATAAGTAATATGGAAATAATGAATTTAGAAGACTGCTGTGAAATTCTTGATTCAATGCGAATACCTATTACAGAATCTGACAGAGAAGAGGGGAAATATCCTTATTATGGTGCAAATGGAATTCAAGATTATGTTGCAGATTACATTTTTGATGATGAATTAGTTCTTCTTGCAGAAGATGGCGGTAACTTTGGCTCTAAAGAAAAACCAATTGCGTATAGGGTTTCTGGAAAATGTTGGGTAAACAATCATGCTCATGTTTTAAAACCAAAAGCAAGCCTAAATGTAGACTATTTATGCTATTCACTTATGTTTTATAAAGTAGAAGGAATGATAAATGGTGCTACTAGACAGAAATTGACGCAAGCTGCTATGCGAAAGATGAAAATTCCACTTAGAAGTATGAAAGAACAAGTATATATTGTTGAACAATTAAATTATATTAATCAGATAAAAACTCAGAGACAACGAGAACTAAAATTGTTAGAAAATTTGATCAGAGCCCGATTTGTCGAGATGTTTGGGGATCCGAATATTAATTCGAAAAAGTGGAATGAATGTCCGTTATCTAAGAAACTTAATGTATTAGGCGGATATGCATTTAAGAGTGACCAGTTTGATGAAAAAGGTGGTATTCCTGTACTTCGTATTGGAAATATAAATGCTGGATATTTTAAGCCTGTTAATATGGTGTATTGGCAGAAAGATGAAAGTCTTGAAAGGTATGTTATGTATCCTGGTGATTTGGTTATGTCATTAACAGGAACTGTCGGAAAAGATGACTACGGTAATGTTTGTATTTTGGACGATGATTATGAAATGTATTACTTAAATCAGCGGAATGCAAAACTTGAAATAAAAGAGGGAATAGATAAGTATTATTTGTCACAGTTGCTCAAATTTGAGCAAATAAAGAAAAGACTTACGGGAATTAGTAGAGGTGTTAGACAGGCTAATATTTCAAATAAAGATATTCTAAATTTGGTTGTGCCTATCCCACCGTTGGAACTTCAAAACCAGTTCGCTGATTTTGTCAAGCATATCGACAAATCAAAATTGCGATATCAGTTGCATACGCACACCTGTCAACCCAATACCAGTTAATATTCGACTATTTCATGCAAAATTCGTAGAAAGGACACTACTTATGCCTAAAATGACAGTTTATCACGGCGGCTACATGCCGGTGAAGGAACCGGAAATTCGGATCGGGAGAAATACGAAGGACTTTGGACCGGGATTTCATTAATTTTTGTACCGAAGATGCCTTGAAGTGTTTGGAATATAGAGATTATGAGGTGATTCAATAATGCAGGAAACAGGGCGAGAACCGCAGAAAGACAACGATCTCTTTTTTACATGCAGTTTGATCGATTATATTGCCAGGAAGACAACAAACAAAAGAGCAGATGTTGTAAACGCATTAGGGAAAAAACGTCTGGAAAAGATTTATGATCTTGCGGATGTCTATCATTGTGATAACATAGACCGTGTCAGCGATGATTTCATTGCGGAGTCAGGTATCAAAAAAGGCAGTTTTGATAATGTAGGAGATTGTCAGTATACAATTCCGACTTACTGGGAAATTGGAAAAGTTTATAAAAGGCTGATCAAGAAGGTTGCGGAAAACGAAAAAATCAGTGTGATCGATGCACTGATGCAGGTTTATAATTCTTTTATCAGCCCGAAAATTGATGACTATAACAGCAGTGTTTACTATGAAAATCCATCGTACATTTTTGAAAGCTACAGAGAAAAGAAAATCTTGTAATGATTCAATCAGTCTGTGCACGTGCTGTACGGACGGTAATAAAAAAGTCATACACCCGAACAGGAGGTGTCATCATGACGAACTTTGATTTTTTAAAGGATGAACCAAAATTCAAAAGTTTTGCCGATACAGCGATCGCAGCGGAGCGGATTTTTTCCATTGATGAGTCTGCATCTGTTTTAAACTGCCGTCGGGCGATGGAATTTGCAATCAAGTGGATGTATTCGGTTGACAGCTCGCTGACGAAAACATGGGATGACAAGCTGGTCAGCCTGATGAGTGCGGAAGATTTCCGGGATCTTGTGGATAATGATTTATGGCAGCGGTTGGATTTTATCCGGAAAATGGGAAATACAGCGGCTCATACAGGAAAACGGGTATCGAAGGAGCAGGCGGCGCTGTGTCTGGAAAATCTGTTTGTTTTCATGGATTATGTAGCGTATTGCTATGCAGATCAATATACAGAACGGGCATTTGATGAAAAACTGTTGGGTAAGACAGAGACGAAACCAGTCGCTATAAAGCCGCAGACACCGGAGATCGACCTGGAAACACTGATCAAAGAAAACCAGGCGTTAAAGGCAGAGCTGACGGCACGAAGAGAAGAGCAGCAGCCGACCTATGTGCCGAAACCGCTTGATATTTCGGAATATAAGACAAGAAAACTTTACATCGATGCCATGCTGGAGGATGCCGGTTGGATCGAGGGGAAAAACTGGCTGAATGAAGTGGAAATCCCGGGAATGCCGAATAAGAGCGAGACTGGATTTGCAGATTATGTTCTCTATGGGGATGATGGAAAGGCGCTTGCGATCATCGAGGCAAAGCGGACCTGTGTGGATGTGAGCAAGGGACGGCAGCAGGCGAAATTATACGCGGATCTGATCGAAAAACAGCAGGGAAGAAGACCTGTGGTATTCCTGACAAATGGATTCGAAACGCGGATTTCGGATAACCAGTATCCGGAGCGGAAGGTTGCTTCCATCTATTCAAAGCGTGATCTGGAAAAACTGTTCAATCTGCAGTCTATGCGTACCGGCTTGACGAATATTTTTGTCGATAAAAAGATTGCCGGGCGCTATTATCAGGAGGCAGCGGTGAAAGCAGTCTGCGATAGCTTTGATCGGAAAAATCGCAGGAAAGCGCTACTTGTCATGGCAACCGGTTCCGGAAAGACGAGAACCGTGATCGCGCTTGTCAAAGTCCTTCTGAATCATGGATGGATCAAAAATGTACTGTTTCTTGCAGACCGGAACAGCCTGGTAACACAGGCGAAAAGAAGTTTTGTCAATCTTCTGCCGGATTTTTCCGTCACGAATCTCTGCGAAGAGAAAGATAATTATGGCGCGCATTGTGTCTTTTCCACCTACCAGACGATGATGAACTGCATTGATATGGTTCAGGATGAAGATGGAAAATTGTTTACATGCGGACATTTTGACCTTGTGATCTGTGATGAGGCACATCGATCCATTTACAATAAATACCGGGATATTTTCAATTATTTTGATGCCCCGCTTGTCGGACTTACCGCAACTCCGAAGGATGAGATCGATAAGAATACATATGAAATCTTTGAATTGGAAAGTGGTGTGCCGACATATGGATATGAGCTGGCTCAGGCGGTAAAAGATGGTTATCTTGTGGATTTTATGTCGATCGAGACGAGGTTAAAATTTATTGAAAATGGGATTGTCTACGATGAACTTTCTGAGGAGGATAAGCAGGAGTACGAGGAGACTTTTGAGACAGAAGATGGAAATCTTCCGGAGCAGATCAATTCTTCGGCACTTAATGACTGGGTGTTTAATGAAGATACGATTCGTGAAGTCTTGAATATTTTGATGACAAATGGGCTTCGCGTGGATTATGGGAATAAGATCGGAAAGACGATCATTTTTGCGAAGAACCACCGGCATGCAGAGAAAATTCTTGAGGTGTTTGGAAAAGAATATCCACACTTGAAAGACTATGCAAAAGTGATAGATAATTATCTGAACTATGCGCAGAGTGCGATCGATGAATTTTCAGATCCAAAGAAAATGCCGCAGATCGCGATATCGGTTGATATGCTGGATACTGGAATTGATGTTCCGGAGGTCTTAAACCTTGTATTCTTCAAAAAAGTTATGAGTAAGGCAAAATTCTGGCAGATGATCGGACGCGGAACGAGACTTTGTCCGGGACTTATGGATGGTGCAGATAAGGACAAGTTTTATATCTTTGATTTTTGTGGGAATTTTGAATTTTTCCGGATGAACAAAGGAAAATCGACAGCGAATACGATTGCGGTTCAGGGGGCGATTTTTCAGCTGAAATTCGAAATGTCGTACAAGCTTCAGGATCTCGCATATCAGACAGAACAACTAAAAAAATTCCGCAGTTCGCTTATTGAAGATATGACCGGAAAGGTGCGCGAGCTGAATCGGGATAATTTTGCAGTCCGTCAGCATTTAAAATACGTGGAACTGTATTCATCAGGAGAGAACTATCAGGCGCTGACTTATGCGGATACTTTGGTAGCTCGGGATGAACTGGCACCGTTGATTGAACCGGAAAAAGATGATGCGCAGGCGCTCCGTTTTGATGCACTGATGTACGGAATTGAGCTGGCGTATCTGGCCGGAAAGAAATATTCCAGGGGGAAACATGATCTTATAAAACGAGCAAGGGGTCTTACAAAGGTTGCAAATATTCCGGAGATTACAAAACAGGCACCGTTGATTGAGCAGATCCTCCATACAGATTATCTGGATCGTGCGGATGTCAATGATTTTGAAAAAATACGGAAAAATCTGCGTGATCTCGTGAAGTACATTCCGAAAGAGTATATCATTTATGAGACGAATATGGATGATGAAGTTTTATCTACGGAGTGGAACGAATCGGAGCTCGAAAATGATGATCTGAAAAATTATAAGGCAAAGGCGGAGTTCTATATCCGGGAACATCAGAATGAATCAGTGATTGCGAAGCTGAAAGGAAATATCCCGCTGAATTCCGAAGATGTGAAGGAGCTGGAAAAGATCCTCTGGAGTGATCTCGGAACGAAGGCAGATTATGAGGCGGAGTATGGGGAAAAGCCACTCGGTGAGTTTGTACGGGGAATCGTCGGTCTCGATATGAATGCGGCGAAACAGGCGTTTTCAGAATATCTGGACAGCACCAACCTTGACAGCCGGCAGATCTATTTTGTGAACCAGATTGTGGAATATATTGTCCAGAATGGAATGATGAAGGATCTGTCTGTTCTTCAGGATTCCCCGTTTACAGATCAGGGAAGTATTGTGGATGTCTTCACAGATCTGTCTGTATGGATGGGGATCCGGAAGGTGATCGACCAGGTGAATGCGAATGCGGCGGCATGATGTTATTCCTCATGAAACAGTTTCCGCCGAACGTCTTCTTTTATCTTGACAAGTAACCGTTCGGTTGCTATAATACAAAGTAACCGAACGGTTACAAAAACAAGAAATCAGGTCATGACCGGAAAGACGGAAGAGCCAGACGCTAAGACGCAGTGCTGATTGAAAAATTCAATCTCGCATTGTGTCTTTTGTTTTTCAATGGGTTCACTCGCAAAGATTGCTGCATTCTGCCGATAGGGCGTTTTTGAGATCTATAACAAAAATTTTTGTCGCAGATCAGCTTTTATCCGATCATGCTAACACAGTTCCTTCCGGGAATGCTCCGCGGAATACGCGGCGTACAAGCGGTCCTGCAACGAGGAGCTGGAACGGAAGAGCCATGATAAAGTTCTTCGGAATGTTTGTCAGCCAGATGCTCAGGAGCAGATTGAAGTTTCCGCTCTTTACACATCCCTCAAGAGCTCCGTACATGGACATGATGATCACCATCGGAACGACCATGGAGCAGGAAACTGCGATCACTTTGTGTAATACCGGGCTTTCCGGCTTAACGAGAAAACGGAATGCGAATCCCTTTGCCGGGCCTGATACGACGAACCAGTCCATGCACATCGCAAACACGTAGGCGATCGGGAAACCGATCCATGCTTCGCGGATCGTGGTCAGGTTCAGAGCTCCCATGTGAAGGGTTACATTGTAGATGCTCATCCAGAGCACCATAGTAAAGCACATTAATACGGTGTAGATCAGACTTTCTCTTTTATTTTTTGGCATACTTTTTCTCCTCTTTGTGAAATTGTGTTTTTGGTTATTGTACGTGCCAGCGTACATATTCTTTTTCATGATCGGAAAAGCATATGGAATGTCTTTTCTTCCGGATGCGCTTCTCACTGCAAGGGGCAGAAAAAAGCAGCGAAGTCAACAAAACTCGTTGCGACTCCACTGCTTTTTGTGTGCATCTCACTGCGTTTCCAATCTCTATGTGAACGCAGTATACAATATTTTTCCGGTCTTCGTAAGTCTTTTTTTCCATTTTTTTCATTTTCGGAAACATGCACAAATTGTATACAATATTCTTATATGCTCTTATTCACATTCCCATATGGAGTTTCATGTAATGATTTCCTCACAGAATTTTCACAATTTTTTCGTTGACATTAAATGATGGATGTTTTATGATACTTAGCAAGCTAACAAATTAGTTTACTAAGTATTTGCTAAGAATAAAATCAATGGAATACGGTCGGAGACGACAGGAACTCTGATTTTGGTTTCACATTTTCTTACGGTCAGAGCGGAGAATGGAAAGAAGCGCTGAAATATGAGGCAGACAAAGATGATAGCGATCACGCTCGGTGCGAGAATGAGCTGCGGCACATTCTTTTTTAAAGGGGGATTTTGATTTATGAAAGAAACTGTTGGCAGAAGTATCGGAATGCTGTCCAATTTGATCCGGAGGCATTTCAGTACCTTTTCTTTTCACGACACTCTGAGCCCCGCGCAGGGAAAAACGCTTCATTTTATTCTGGCGAGAAGCATGGACACGGATGTGTTCCAGAAAGATGTTGAGGAAGAATACAGCCTGCGGCCGCCGACGGCCACAAAAATCTTAAAGGATATGGAAAAGAATGGTCTGATCCGCCGGGAAACGGTTCCCTACGATGCGAGATTAAAGCGGATCGTTGTGACGGAAAAGGGAATCCAGTACCAGGAAATGATCCGGGAGAGTCTGGAGGAGACGGAACGAAGGCTGACCGCGGGGATCACGGAGGATGATCTCGCGACATTTTTCCGCGTCATCAGCCGGATGATCCGGAACATGTCCTGATACAGATTAGTCAGATAAGACTCTGTTCTCTTTCCGGCAGCGGGAGACAGAAGACTTATCTGAAAGGAGAAAGTCCGTTATAAGGACAAAAGGGGGAAGATACAGCCGGTTCTGCAAGGATACGGACTTGCTGTACCGAACCTTTTGAACTTTTATCATAACAAATCATAATATGGAAACGAGGTAAGATTCATGGTTAAAACACTTTTAAAAAGCGTGCGCCAGTATAAACGGGCATCCATCGAGACGCCCGTGTTCGTTGCCATGGAGGTCGTGCTGGAATGTACGATCCCGCTCATCATGTCAAAGCTCATCGATGACATGACGGGAACTTCCATGACACCGATCTTAAAGTACGGCGTGCTTCTTCTGGTCCTTGCGACCATGTCCCTGTGTTTTGGAGTCCTCTCCGCAAGATCCGCGGCAACAGCCGGATGCGGACTTGCAAAGAACCTCCGGAGAGATCTCTATTTTAAAACCCAGGATTTCGCGTTTGCGGATATCGACAAGTTTTCATCGTCCTCTCTGGTCACGAGAATGACGACCGACGTCACAAACGTCCAGAATGCGTATCAGATGCTCATCCGGATGGCAGTCCGTGCCCCGCTCATGATGATCTTCTCCGTGATCATGAGCATGAGTATCAATGTCCGGATGTCCTTCATCTTCCTGGCACTGATCCCGGTCCTCGCGATCGCGCTGTTCGGCATCTTTTTCTATGTACATCCGATCTTCAAGCGGATCTTTAAGAAGTATGATGCCTTAAACAATTCCGTCCAGGAAAACGTCGGCGGCATCCGTGTTGTAAAATCCTTCGTCCGTGAAGACTACGAGAAGGAAAAGTTCGGAAAAGCCGCAGAGGAAGTCCGGAAAGACTTCACGATGGCAGAGAAGATCCTCGCATTGAACAACCCGCTCATGATGTTCTGCATCTATCTTGCGATGCTTTTAGTAAGCTTCTTTGGAGCGAAGCTCATCATCGGATCCGGCGGAACATCGCTCTCGACCGGTGAACTTTCCTCCCTGATCAGCTATGGCGTCCAGATCCTGTCTTCAATGATGATGCTGTCCATGGTATTTGTTATGTGCAGCATGGCGCAGGAATCCGGCGACCGTATCGCGGAGGTCCTGACACATGAGAGTGTCCTGAGATCTCCGGAAAACGGAGCGAAGGAAGTGAAGGACGGCAGCATCGAGTTTGATCATGTTTCCTTCCGCTATTCCGGAAAGAACAAGAAATATGCGCTCACGGACATCGATCTTGAGATCCCGTCCGGCGCTACGATCGGGATCATCGGAGGAACCGGTTCCTCCAAGACTTCCCTGATCCAGCTGATCCCGCGTCTCTATGACGTCTCGGAAGGTTCGGTCAAAGTCGGTGGACGCGATGTGAGAGAATATGATCTCCAGGCGCTCCGTGACGCGGTGGCCGTCGTTCTCCAGAAGAACGTCCTGTTCTCGGGAACGATCAAAGATAACCTCCGCTGGGGCAACAAGAACGCCACAGACGAGGAGCTGATCCATGCATGCAAGCTTGCGCAGGCGGATGAGTTCGTCACCCAGTTCCCGGCCGGCTATGACACTTACATCGAGCAGGGAGGAACGAACGTCTCCGGCGGCCAGAAGCAGCGTCTCTGTATTGCGAGAGCTCTTTTAAAGAAGCCGAAGATCCTGATCCTCGATGACTCCACCTCTGCGGTCGACACAAAGACCGATGCCCTGATCCGTCAGGCATTTAAGAATGAGCTTCCGGATACCACAAAGATCATCATCGCCCAGCGTGTCTCCTCTGTGCAGGATGCGGACCGCATTCTCGTCATGGACGGCGGACGGATCGTGGAGTCCGGTACGCATGAAGAACTTCTCGCTTTAAACGGAATTTACCGGGAAGTCAATGATTCCCAGACAAAGAGCAAGGAGGCAGAGTGATATGGAAAAACAGAACAATAGGAAAAAAGGCACTTTCGGCCGCCTGCTCCGCTATATCTTCCAGAATTACAGGATCCACCTGATCGTGGTCATCTGCTGCATTATCGTCAGCGCGGCGGCTTCCGTTGTCCAGACGGTATTTTTACAGCGGCTGATCGATACCTGCATCCTTCCGGGCCTGAAATCGGGCATGGAAAGTGTGAAACAGCCGTTCATGCAGACGATTCTCTCCATGCTCACGATCTACGCGTTCGGTGTTGCAGCGGCGTTCACCTACACGCATCTCATGGCGATCGTGACACAGGGAACGTTAAAGCATCTGCGTGTGGACATGTTCGATAAGATGCAGTCCCTGCCGATCAAATATTTTGATACACATGCACACGGCGATATCATGAGTACCTACACGAACGATACGGACGCGATCCGCCAGATGATCGGTCAGTCGCTTCCGATGGTATTCCAGGCATCTTTGACGATCACAGTCATGTTCCTCATGATGATCTACTACAGCGTGTGGATGACGATCCTGGTCTGCCTGTTCTCGGTGCTTATGCTGACGGTCACGAAGAAATTCGGCGGCGCGAGCTCCCGCTATATGATGGAGCAGCAGAAGTCGCTCGCGAAAGAGGAAGGTTTCATCGAGGAGATGATCCAGGGACAGAAGGTCGTAAAGGTGTTCTGTCATGAAGAAGAGTGCAAGAAGGATTTCGACAAGTTAAATGAGAAACTGTTCTCCGACGGAGAACTTGCAAACCGCTATGGTAACTCCCTGATGCCGATCTTAAACAATGTCGGCAACCTGATGTATGTGGTACTGGCGATCGTTGGCGGACTTCTCGTCTACTGCGGAGCGCCGAACTTAAGCCTCGGCGGAAACGGTGTCCTTACGATCGGTATCATCGTCTCGTTCCTCGGAATGGCAAGACAGCTTTCCCAGACGATCGGGCAGGCATCCATGCAGGTTTCCATGGTCGCAATGGGACTCGCAGGAGCTTCCAGAGTGTTCTCTCTGATTGATGAGGAGCCGGAGAAGGATGAAGGTTATGTAACGCTTGTCCGCGCGGAGTGGACTGCGGACGGAACCTTGAAGGAGACAAACGACAAGAACGGCATCTGGGCATGGAAACATCCGCACAAGGCGGACGGAACCGTCACCTACACCCCGTTAAAGGGCGATATCCGGTTGGAGGATGTTGATTTCGGCTACACACCGGAGAAGCTTGTTCTCCATGATATCACTCTTTATGCGAAACCTGGTCAGAAGATCGCGTTTGTAGGTGCGACCGGCGCCGGAAAGACGACGATCACGAACCTGATCAACCGTTTCTACGACATTCCGGACGGAAAGATCCGTTACGATGGCATCAACATCACGAAGATCAGAAAACCGGATCTTAGAAGATCTCTCGGCGTCGTTTTACAGGATGTCAACCTGTTTACCGGCACGGTCATGGACAACATCCGCTATGGTCGTCTGGACGCCACGGACGAGGAGTGTATGGCGGCAGCGAGACTGGCGAATGCCGATGACTTTATCCAGAGACTGCCGGAGGGCTACAATACGATGCTCACCGGAAATGGTGCGAGCCTTTCCCAGGGGCAGAGACAGCTCATCTCGATCGCGAGAGCAGCCGTTGCGGATCCGCCGGTCATGATCCTCGATGAGGCGACAAGCTCGATCGATACGAGAACGGAGGCACTCGTCCAGGAAGGTATGGACAACCTGATGATGGGACGTACCGTCTTTGTTATCGCGCACCGTCTTTCCACGGTCCGCAACAGTAAGGCGATCATGGTTCTCGACCACGGTCACATCATCGAGCGCGGCGACCATGAGACGCTGATCGCGCAGAAGGGCGTGTATTATCAGCTTTATACAGGTGCGTTTGAGCTGGAGTAATGGCTGCGGTCTGGTCATACAGTAATTTGTGAATATAACAAGTGAAAACACGCTTCGCGTAAATAAAAATCCCCCTCTAACTTCTGCAGTGTGCCCGGAAATCCGGGTGTGCGGGCAGGAGTGGGAGGGGGATTTTTTATGCCGTCTGTTCTTTTTCTGTCAGAAATGATACAAATCGGAAATGACGGTCGAGGACGTTTCCAATCAGACCGATCACTTTTCCCATGGTAAAGGCAGCAAGGATCGTTCCGATCCCGAGGCCTTTGATGTGGCCGAGGAAGAGGAAGGTCAGTCCGGCAGTCACGGCGAGGCAGATCACGTCGAAGGTGATCTTGACTCTGGAGTAGGGTACTTTGAGGATCTCAGCTGTTTCACGCGGGAACAGGTCGGTCGGGATGATCGGGAGTCCGCAGCGGTTGGAGAGTGCAATTCCGATGCAGAGGACGACATAGCTCACGATAAAGTAACAGATCTGATATCCGAGTCCCATTGGAAGACCGGCAAGGGCAGTTTTGTAGACATCCAGCATCTTGCTGAAGGCAAAGCCGACTACGAAGCTGAAGAGATAGGTTGGAACGAATTTTTTTCGAAGGACCATCAGGACAGCCACGAGTGTGCCCTGAAAGATGTAGGTCCAGGTGCCGAGTGTCATTCGTGGGAATGATTCGGAGAAGGCGTATGGTACGCTGGAGATTGCCGAGATTCCGGCGCCGGAGTCGAGCATCAGGACTACGCCGAAGCTGTTGATGAGGACAACGATCAAGAGGGCAAGTTCACCTCGCCAGATCGGGCGGGTGTCGTTTTGTTTTTTTGTATTCATTTGTGTATGTCTCCTGTTAGTCGATGTTTCTGTGAGGTGCAGAACGGTTATTATTGTAGCGCGGGGGTGGGGAATGTACAAGAGGGAGTTTTTTGCTGTCCATTGCCCGAAAAAAGTTGCCGGAGACAGGCTAACATCCGAAAAAATGTAGGAAAGAGTGAGCTAACGTCCGAAAAAAATGTGGTACAGCACGACTTTAACGTCCGTAAAAATGTAGAATAGAACGAATTTACGTCCGAAAAAATGTAATATAACGCATATTTACATCCGTAAAAGTGTTGATCTCTATGGATTCTTTTTATTCCATGTAGGAGTACGGTTTTACCGGCGGCTGGTCTGTTTTGTGTTCCCCGATGATTTTTTCCATCCAGATCATGTCGTACCAGCGGTTGAATTTATAGCCGCAGTTTTCGAAGGTACCACAGAGGTGGAAGCCGAGATGTTCGTGGAACTGGGCACTGTTTTTGTTGAGATATTCGTCCTCTACTTTGGGGTAGCCGATGCAGGCATAAAGATTCAGAATGCCCATGGTTTTCAGGCGGTCGGCGAGGGCTTCGTAGAGTTTTCGGCCGAGACCGCATTTTTTGGCGTTATGGTCCAGGTAGATCGTGAGTTCGCAGGCCCAATCGTAGGCAGCGCGGCCAACGAAGGGACCTGCATAGGAGTAGCCTCCGATTTTTCCGTTTCGCTCGATCACGAGATATGGATATTTTTTCATGGTGTTGCGCATCCGGTTTTCGAATTCTTCGAGAGAGGGGACTTCGTATTCGAATGTGATCACGGTGTTTTCGACATAATAAGCATAGATTTCCAGGATGCGCGGTGCATCTTCAAGTTTTGCATTTCGGATATTGATGGAATCCATGGGGGACCTCCTTTTTGAAAAACTGCTGTAACAGGAGTTATTATAGCACCGGAAAAAGGAGATGAAAACAGGTGTTTTGTCGCGGAACGATATCCTGCAATCATCGTCGGAAAACGTTTTTACCCCGTAAGTCTTGTAAATGACCAATTGCGGCGTCTGGATGATCCGCCTGCCAAATAGAAAGAATTTCAAGCATATTTTGCAACTGCGCCGGACATGCCAATTGACAACTCCCAAATGCCAGAGTTACAATAACTGTAATGCATAAAACGGCGGTTATCCATAACATATAGGACAGCCGCAGGTAAGGGGAACAAAATGGATTTTACAAGTTTATTTAATATGCAGGGCATGATGTTCTGCGTTCTGGCGCTCGGATGGTATCTGAGGAAAAAAGGGATGATCGATAAGAGTGGAAAGGCGCTTTTGAGCAATCTTGTCATGAACGTGACACTTCCTGCGAGTATCATCAAATCGTTCCAGATGGAATTCAGCATGGATATCTTAAAACTGACCCTGGAAGTGATCGTGATCTCATTTCTGATCCAGATCATCTCGAACGGGCTCAGCCGCGTCCTCTATCCGGGATGGAATGAAGAGAGCCGGAAGGTTCTTCAGTACGCGACGATCGTCTCGAATGCCGGGATCCTCGGAAATGCGATTGCGGAAGGAATCTTCGGAGACCTTGGGATCATGTACGCCGCAGTCTATACGATCCCGACGAGGATCTTCATGTGGTCGGTAGGACTCACTTACTTTACGGAGGCGCCGACGAAAAAAGAACTTGTGAAAAAGGTGCTGACCCATCCGTGCATCATCGCGATCTTTACCGGAATGGTGCTTCTCATCTCGCAGTTTCAGCTTCCGGGATTTGTAAACCAGACAGTCCGGACGATCGCCGGAGCTAATACGTTCTGCGCGATGCTGCTCATCGGATGCACACTGGCGGAGGTGCCGTTTAAAGAGGTGTTCTCAAAAGAAGTTTACTATTATACATTTATCCGCCTGTTCCTGATCCCGGTCATCGTCCTTGCAGGATGCCGGTTGTTCCGGATCGACTCGCTGATCACAGCGGTCTGCGTGATCCTCTCCGCGATGCCGGCGGCGAGCACGAGTGTAGTCCTTGCGGTCAAATATGGAAAAGACGACCGCCTGGCAACGAAGATCGTTGTCTTTTCCACGGTCGTCTCATTGATCACACTTCCGATCTGGTGTTATTTCCTGCAGTAGGAGATCCTGTGGGACTTTCAAGGTAATACCAGAGGTTCATTCGGATAAATTCGTACATACTGAGCCGGAAATCCCGTTCTTTATGCGGGATTCCGGCTATTTTTAATGCTTCCTTCATGACCGGATTCGAGTGAGTGCTCCCACAGAGACCGGACGCATGGTACAGGACGGCGAGAAAAATTTCGCTGGCGTCATGGTCAGAGAGACTGAAGTGGTCTGCCATAAGTCTGACGAAAGCATCTTTGCCGGTAAAATAACTTTTTTTAAAGCAGGCAAGCCGGCAGGCAGAGACATGGACCTCGATGATTGTGCAGAGGATATCGCTGTAGCGGAAATAGTCGCGGTGGTCGTTTAAGACATCGGCCCAGCGGCCAGCCCACTCGTCCGGAGTCCATGTTTTCCCTTCCGGGAAAGCGGCGAAAAGATCATCGAAATAGGAGTGCATCTTATCGGAACAGATTTCCAGATAGATCTCTTCCTTTGTCGTCACGTATTTGTAGAGGTTTGCGCGTGTCCATGACAGCTTTCTTGCGATCGTGGACAGGGTGATCTCCTGGTAGGTGACGGAATTAAAAAGAGAGTCGGCAGCAGCCTTGATCTCTGCCATCCGGGCCTGTTTCTGTTCTTCACTTCTTGCGCGTACAAAGTCTGTCATGGGGTTCACCTCCTGTCAATTCCATGCTTTATTCAATAAATACACCATCATTATAATTGATTTCCAGGCACTTGACAAGGCATGTGGGGTATGCTAACATCAAAATTAGTTACAACATGTCACTTACGAAACAGGTGAAAACCGTGAGACTGGGACGCAAACTCCTGTTACAGTGCGCGGGCATGGAGTGCCCATGTACTGTAACGGAAGATGATTTTAGATCCCGGCCGGTGAATCGCGTGGGAAAAGGAGAAGCGGATGGATAAGATCAAGAAAAATTTTGGATTTGGCTGTATGCGTTTCCCGATGATCGGGGAAGAGGTGGACGAGAAACAGGTCTGTCAGATGGTCGATTATTTCCTGGAACAGGGATTCAATTACTTTGACACGGCGCGTGGCTATATCGGCGGAAAGAGCGAGCTTGCGATCAAAAACTGCCTGACGAGCCGTCACCCGAGAGAAAGCTATATCCTCACGGATAAGCTGACAGGAAATTTCTTCGAAAAAGAAGAGGATATCCGCCCGCTTTTTGAGTCCCAGCTGGAACGCTGCGGAGTGGAGTATTTTGACTTTTATCTGATGCATGCCCAGAATGTTGAAAAGTTTGAAAAGTTCAAGAAATGTCATGCGTATGAGACGGCACTGAAATTCAAGGAAGAGGGAAAGATCCGCCATTTTGGAATCTCGTTCCATGACTGTGCGGAGGTTCTTGACCAGATCCTCACCGAGTATCCGCAGGTAGAGGTGGTACAGCTCCAGTTCAACTATATCGACTATGATGACCCGGCGGTTCAGTCCGGAAAATGCTATGAAGTCTGCAGAAAGCATGGAAAACCGGTGATCGTCATGGAACCGGTCCGCGGCGGCAGTCTCGCAAATCTTCCGGATAATGCAAAAGCAGTATTTGACGAGCTCCATGGCGGAAGTCCGGCGACATATGCGATCCGCTATGCGGCGGGATTCCCGGGGATCATGATGGTCCTCTCCGGAATGAGCACGATCGACCAGATGAAGGAAAATCTGGACTTTATGAAAGACTTCAGGCCGCTTGACGAGAAAGAGACACAGGCGGTAGAGAAGGTATGTGAGATCATCCGGGGCAAAAAGCTGATTTCGTGTACAGAATGCCGCTACTGTGTGGACGGCTGTCCGAAAAAGATCTTGATCCCGGATCTTTTCGCCTGCATGAATGCGAAAAAGATGTATCAGAACTGGAATTCTGACCATTACTATGAAATCCACACGAATGGGCATGGAAAGGCATCCGACTGCATCAAATGCGGAAAATGTGAGCAGATTTGTCCGCAGCAGCTGAAGATCCGCGATCTGCTGTGTGATGTTGCGGCGGAATTTGAGAAGAAAGAGGCATAAAGGAGAATAACATGGGATTTCATGAACTGGAAGAAAATCTGATCGATATGGTGAAGGAGCAGCAGGCGAAGCTCGGGTTTCGCCCGGAGGTGATCCGGCTGTACTATCCGGTCTCGACGCTGAATCACTTTTTCGGGACAGATGATACCCCGGAACGGATGGAAGAGCGGCTTCAGGAGCTTGGAGTCCACACGAAGGATACGCTTGGAGCTGTTCAGGTGACCGCAAAAGGGGACCGGTTCTGTATTAAGATCCCGGAAGAGGGCAGTGTGTTCGTCCATGAACAGATGAAAGGACGGGAGTTTATCCAGGATCTTGTAGAACTTGTCGGGAGACATGGATGCAGCCTTGATGAGATCCGGGAGCTTTTCCTCAAATGGTCGGAACATGCCGTGTTTGAAGAAATTGAGGACGGCGATTTCGACTGGGCGTTCCACTTTGCGGATGGCATCCCGGATCGGTATTATTACTGTTTTAAGGATGAGGGATGCCATCTGATCTACCACCGGTTCCTGCCGGAGGATTATGAGGAGCTGCTGTAAATGGAAGACCGGTAATTTCATTGCCGATGGAGTTTACAATTCCAACATCGCTGCAATTTTCTTCAATGTCTCCGCAGACGCCCGGAGCTTTTCAGCTTCCTCCGCATTTAACGCGATTGGAACATGCGTCTCGATGCCGGTTAATCCCACGATGGCCGGCATGCTGAGGGAGATGCCGTCGATCCCGTACTCCCCGTGCATCATGGAGGAAACCGGGAGAATGGACCGCTCGTTGCGGATGATGCATTCGCAGATCCGTTTGACGCTCATGGCGATCCCGTAATAGGTTGCCTGTTTTTTGGAGATGATGTCATAAGCGCTGTTTTTTACGTCCTCCGCGATCCGGTCCATAGCGTGGTCATGGTCGAAATGGCCGCGCATCTCGCAGAAGGTGTTTAACGGGATCCCGGAGACGTTGGTGCTGCTCCATGCGGCGATCTCGCTGTCTCCGTGCTCTCCGATGATGAAGGAATGGACGCTGCGGCTGTCGACACCGAGATGTTCCCCGAGCGCATATTTTAACCGCGCCGTGTCGAGTACGGTTCCGGAACCGATGACGCGGTTTTCCGGGAAGCCGGAGAGCTTTAACGCCGCGTAGGTCAGGATGTCGACCGGATTGGACACGATGAGGAGGATTCCCTCAAAGCCGCGCTTTGCGATCTCGGGGATGATCGTTTTGTAGATTGCGACATTTTTGTGGACCAGGTCCAGGCGCGTCTCATTCGGTTTCTGGTTCGCTCCGGCGGTGACGATGATGATCGCGGAATCGGCGATGTCATCGTAAGTTCCGGCATAGATCTTCATCTGACCGGCAAACGGGATTCCGTGGGCGATGTCCTTCGCCTCCCCATCGGCTTTGTCGTGGTTGACGTCCAAAAGGACGAGTTCGGAAAAGAGGCGGCTCTGCATCAGGGTGAATGCGGTGGCAGATCCGACGAAGCCGCATCCGATGACGGCTGCTTTTCTTGGGTTGATGGTCTGTTTCATAAAGGATCCCTCCTGTTAGCTCAGAATCGTGCGGAAATGTTCCGCGTGGAAGATGGTTTCAGTTTTTCCTTCCTGCATGTTCAGTATAGTATAACCGGAAATGAAAAACCGTTGTATTTACAACGAAAAAACCAGAAAATTCCAGAAAAACCGGAACTCTTTATGTTGGAGAATGCTGCATTAGAAGATAAGTGGTAAATGTTCAGTAGGTCTGCGCATTTACTGCGCTGACCGTAAGAAAACATAGGCGGGTAGGCAAAAATCCCATTGCCGCAGGCAATTTTTCATGGATTTTTGCTCGTGACTGTGAAGGTACTGAACAGTTACGATAAGTGTGAAAAAAGTCATGTTCCCCATCTGAAAAATGGGTGGGAACATGACTTTTTATGTAACAGCGACGTTCTGTTTTGATTTTTCTTATTTCTGCTTTTTCTTCGGATTTTCCGGAAACCATCCTTTCTTTACCCGCTCTTCCTGCTCAAATAATTCCTTGATGCTCCAGATGCAGGTGATCCCGAAAACAGCGATCAGCACGCTGATGATCATATTTGAGATCAGGAGAGAGGCGAGCAGGGAAAAAATCCCGACCCCCGCGAACACAGGCCATACCTGTTTTCCAAAGTAATATTCTGTCTTGATGACGATCACATGAAAACTGCCGATCAGAAGAAACGTTCCGATCGCAGCGATCAGTCCAGTCCAGTTCATAAAAATTCCTTTCTGTGAATCCTTGTTTTATTATGGTCAGCGCAGAACTACTGAACAGTTACTATCTAATGTTCATAGCTTCCCGTTGTGATCGTATACTCGCCTTCGCCCTGGACAAACACGGTGCCGTCGGTTCCGATAATCGAAACGCTCTTTCCGTCAGCACCCGTGATGGAACCTTTGCAGATCAGGGAGGAGACTGTGCTGTTTCCGGTCACGGTCCATGCGGAGAGGGCATCGATCGTTACATCACAGGTCCCGTTTCCGCCGTCGCCGGCATTTGTCTCGTCCTGAAGGATCGAGCCGGTCAGGATCGTTCCGTTCGTGAGGTTCAGCTTCAGATTGCTGATGCTGTCCCAGAGGATCGCACCGCTCATTTCCTGCTCATCTGCGGTGAAGGTGCAGTCAGCGCCGTTCTTTCCACTCTCGCCCCAGCCGCGCTTGTTGGCATTGCCGGTACACTTTAAGAAAAAGTCATTGGATGGAGAGTAGGTGATGTCCACATGTTTCAGATAGAAGGAACTCTCAGTGTTTGTCGTGTAGAACAGACCGCCGTTTAAGGAAGTCAGGCTGCCGCCCTCCATCGAAAAGTTACTCTCGCCGACCTCGGAATCGCCGGACATGCTCTGGTAGAGGATCACGGTCCAGTCGCAGTCATTCTGCTCATTTTCCGGGATGTTTCCGGAGAGCGTGCAGTTTTTGAGGGACAGGGAGTTTAAACCTTCGATGCAGACCGCCTCGGAATTTTCCGCGGAGAGCGCTGCATCGCTGACGGTAATGTCCGCAGTACAGTAGACAGCCGGGGAACCGGTTCCTTTTGACGTGTAGGTTCCACCGTTTATGGTCATGGTCCCGCCGCCGCGGTCGCTCCGGATCGCTGCGGAAGATTCGCCGTTTGTCTCAACAGTAAGGTTGGAAGCGGTGAGAGTTCCGCCGCCGGCGACGTGGATCCCTCCGGAGGTGTCCTGCTTTGTGGTGATCGTGGTGTCGGATACGGAGACATTGCCGTTGCCGTAGCTGAAGACGCCTGCACCGCCTTTCGCGTCGGTGGTGATCGTGCCGCCGGTGAGTGTCAGGGCTCCGTCTGTGGCAAGGGCAGCGGCGCCGGTGCCGTAGAAGCTGGAGTTGTCGCCGCCGGTGCTGTCGGTGGAGGTGCGGTCGATCGTGAAGTTATTTAAAGTGACAGACGCACCGCTGGTCACAAGAACTGCACTTTCATCCTTTCCGGTGGAAGCGTAGGTCTGGTCGCTTTCCTCTTTATCTTCAGAAAAGCTGGAGACAGCATCGTAGGATTCCGGTGCGGAATTCTGTCCGCCCGGGCCGCCAGGACCGCCTTCTCCGACTGGAGGAGCCTGTTTTCCGTCCATATTTCCCGGAGTATCATCCGGCGGATTTCCTGGCCTGTCAGAATTTTCTCCCGGAGCTCCATCCGGTTTATCAGCCGGAGCGGAATCGGAAGCTTCTGTCACCTGTGCGGTAGTATCAGCGGCGGGATCAGCGGCTTTCTGTCCGCATCCGCCGACCATAAGGGTCCCTGCAAGAAGCATGCAGAAGAGTGCCTGTTTTTTCATGAGAATCAGATCCTTTCTAAAATGAAGTATACAAAGAAGTATACGAATTAAGTTTGTTAAAACTGTGAAATACACAGATTTTTCACATGGCGGAATTTGCCGAGTGTTCATGAGGTGGCGATGCGTGCCTGCACGAAGCAATCGGTTATCAAGGACAAACGCATCCGACGCGAGAAGATGTCAGGGTTCCGGTCTCGTCAATGTCTCGAGAGCTCCCAGAACGCCACCGCACTCGCCGCTGCGACATTTAAGGAGTCAACGCCATGCGCCATCGGGATCATGACCGTGTAGTCACAGCCATCGATCGTGGCGGAGGCGAGACCGTCGCCCTCGGTTCCGAGGATCACGGCGAGCTTTTCTTCTGAGAGAAGTCCGGGATCATCGATGGAGACGGAATCTTCCTTTAATGCCATGGCGGCAGTCTTGTATCCCATGGCTTTGAGGTGTGTAAGTCCGCCTGCGGAGAGATCGGCCTCTTTCGGAAAATAAGTCCACGGGATCTGGAAAACGGTTCCCATGCTGACTCTGGCGGCTCTCCGGTAAAACGGGTCGCTGCAGCCGGAGGAGAGTAGGACGGCATCCATGCCGAGCGCTGCGGCTGAGCGGAAGATGGCGCCGATATTTGTTGGATTTACAACATTTTCGAGCACGGCGATCCGGCGTTTTCCTTTACAGATCTCCTCCACAGAAGGCATCGGCTTCCGCTTCATGGCGCAGAGAAGTCCGCGTGTCAGTGCGAAGCCGGTGAGATTTGTGAGAAGAGAGGCAGCTGCGGTATAAACGGGAAGGTCCGGGTAATCGGAAAAAAGTTCCGGGATCCATGGATCCGTCTGCCGGTCCTCGATCAGGACGGAGACAGGTTCGTATCCGGCATTCAGGGCGCGGCGGATCACATTCGGGCTTTCCGCAATGAAGATCCCGGGGGCCGGTTCGTTGATATGATAAAGCTGGGACTCGGAATAGCGGGAAAAGAGGTCGAGTTCCGGCAGATTAAGGTCGGTGATCGTTATGATTGCTGGCATAAAATCTCCTTTTCGGTTCAGTCTGTTTCTTCTTTTAAGCAGATCAGGTTGCTGACATACGGGCGTTTCCCGGAAAGCACCTCATCGTAAAAATTCTGCTTCCAGTCGATATAGTCGATGCTGTTCTCCAGCTCCCGGATGGATTCGCGCAGCATTTCCTGCTTCCTGGAAAGCGTTTCCTTTCGTTTCATGATCGTGCTCTCGCCCTGAAGACAAAGGGCAAGATATTCCTTCATTTCCTGAATGCTCATCCCGCATTTTTTCAGGCAGACCAGGTCTTTGATCCATTTTACATCATGTTCATCGAAAATACGGCGGTTGTTGCTGTCACGTTTTACGTTGGCAGATACCGAAAGCCATTGACCGGTTGTTACAATCGGAATATATAATCGGTAGTATCAATCGGATTATAGCATGAGAGACCCGAAAAGACAAGGAACGGTTCGGCAGGCCGCTGGTTCCTGTCCGCGCATTGCGCAAACATGTGTTATGATATTCGGGCTGAATCTCCTGCTTGCAGGAATCATGAAAGGACGAAAAAGAGCAAAATGAAACTGAACAGAGTAAAACAGATCAGTATAGTCATGGCGGCCGCAGATGTCGTGGATAACGGACTGTCTGTTTCGAGAAACAACGTTCCGAAGGCGCAGGCAGATGTGAAAGAGTGGACGGATTTGTTATCACTTGGAAATTAATGCTGCGGTTGTACGCGGCGGAAGATGGGAAAATCTGATGAATGGTGCCTGGAAAACAATCAGCGGTTGGTTAGGCAGAGAGATGGAAGCTAGAAATTTGGAAGAATCGGAAATCAAAAGGAGGAAAATGAACTTGAAGGCAGTGGAGCAGCTTCCGGACAGCGTGGTGCATCTGACATATCTGACGAAACAGAAGCTGGACTGAGACAGGAAGAGTATGCCTGCCCGGATCAGAAAATAATGAATGAAAAGGCGCCGTGCACGGACAGGAAAAATCCGTGTATAGGCGCCTTCCAACACGAAGATTATAAGCATAGCGCAGGAAATACCTTCACTTGACAAGCAGGTACTTGCATGATACGATTATATTAGTTACAACGTGTCACTTAAACGACGAATGTCCGTGAACGGCGGATATTCCCTGGTCCTGCGGGGAGGAAAAAGATGGATTTTTTCAGAAAAAGCACGGCAAAGAAAAATGCGGATCAGAAAGGAAATCTGACGGAAGGACCGATCGCGAAGGGGCTTTTTACGTTTATGATCCCGATCTTTCTCGGTCAGCTTCTGCAGCAGCTCTACAACATGGCGGACGCCTGGGTTGTCGGGAACTATGCGAGCAATGATGCATTCGCGGCGGTCAGCCTGTCCGGAAATGTGACGATGTCGGTGATCACGCTCTTCGGCGGGATCGCGATCGGCGGCGGAGTCGTGATCTCAAAATACTTTGGAGCACAGGACGAGGAGAACCTGCGGCGGGCAGTCCACACGAACTTCCTTCTTGGAATCGTGTTTTCTATTCTCGCGACGATCATCGGTCAGGTGTTTGTCCCGATCCTGCTTGGCTGGCTTCACACGCCGGACAGCGTAATGACGGAGGCGCGACTGTACTTTGGAATCTATTTTGCCGGCGTCTCCACGGTCATCATGTACAACATCTGCATGAACATCATGCGGGCGGTCGGGGACAGCGTACATCCACTCTATTACCTGATCTTTTCCTCCGTGGTGAACATGATCCTGGATCTCATTTTTGTCGCCGGATTCAAATGGAGCGCAGCCGGAGCCGCGGTTGCGACCGTGATCGCGCAGGGACTCAGCGTTCTTTTATGCCTGTCACGCATGGTAAAGGACGGCGGGGCAGCGACGATCCATTGGAAGGAACTGCGCTTCCATAAAGAAATGATCCGCCAGGTTATCGTCCAGGGACTTCCAACGGGGCTCCAGAACTCGGTCATCAGCATCGGAAATCTCGTCGTCCAGTCAAATATCAATACATTCGGCGCATTCGCGATCTCCGGACAGGGTGCCTTTGCGAAGCTTGAGGGGATCGCGTTTCTCCCGATCATGAGCATGTCCATGGCGCTCACGACCTTTGTGAGCCAGAATCTTGGAGCCGGGAGAGCAGACCGGGCAAAAAAAGGCTCCGCCATCGGCCTTGCGTTCGGCATGGTGATGGCAGAGCTTGTGGGAATCTGTCTTTTTATCTGGATCCCGATCCTTCTTAGGATCTTTGTCGATGCACCGGAAGCGATCCGCTTCGGAACGATCCATGGAAGAACGGTTGCACTGTTCTTTTTCCTTCTGGCATTTTCCAACTGCGCGTCCGGCGTCCTCCGCGGAGCCGGAAAATCAGTGGTCCCGATGTTCACGATGCTCATCTGCTGGTGCGGGATCCGCGTTCTCTACGTGACGATCGCACTCCGGATCATTCCGGTATTCCGGACGATCTCATCGGCTTACCCGCTGACATGGAGCTTAAGCTCGATCATTTTTATCGTATTTTTGCTTCGGATGGACTGGGAAACGCAGATTTAAATCTCTTTTCCGCGTTCATTGATCACGAGTGCCATAAATTCTAACGGCTCATCAAACGGATTTTTGATGGCATGGCTCTGACCAACCTCGATCACACAGACATCGCCCGGGTGGATCTCGGTCTCTGTGTGGTCGTTGTCCTCAAAGATCCCCTTTCCTTTGATCACATAGTACGGCTCGGTATTTTCTACATGCTGGTGGAAACCGATGCTGCCGTGCGGCGGGATGATCACGTGCGCGTACATGGATGCATGTCCCATGAGCTCGTCCTTGCTTAAAAGATGACGGATCTCGACGGTGCCTTCACCGCCTCTTAAATTCGGTACAAATGCGACTTCTGTTTTTCTGACCATAGTGGAAACCTCCCTGAAATATTTCAATAAAAATCTGCCGGGCAGCCATCTTTGCGGGATTGGTCTGCCTAAAATATTGACAAATTTATTATACTGCATATTTAGAAAAAGGAAAATCTGATTTTATATTTTTCGCAACCCTGCAATATGTTTATATATGCCTGAATAGTATGGCCGCTGTAGGTGTTCTTGCATTTTCCATTTGGGTTCAAAACATGAGAAAATATATTTTTTACATTTAAGATCAAAATGCTGGGATGCAAGAGAAAAATACCAAGAATGCCCCCTGAGTGAACGAGATTCAGGGGGCATTTTATATTCTGCATGGCGGTGATTTCAGACAGATGATCGGCTTACCCAAGTGTATGGAAGAAATCCACCGTCTTATTCACTTTCTTCATCAGATGATCAAACATCTCCGGTGTCAGGGACTGGGCACCGTCGCAGAGGGCTTTTTCAGGATTGTTGTGGACCTCGATCATGAGACCGTCAGCTCCGGCTGCGATCGCTGCCATAGCGAGCGGCTCGACCATGAAACGGATCCCGGCTGCGTGGCTCGGGTCGATGATGACCGGAAGGTGAGTTTTCTTCTTTAACATCGGGACAGCGGAGATATCGAGCGTATTTCTGTAGGAAGTCTCGAAAGTACGGATCCCGCGCTCACAGAGGATGACCTTTTCATTTCCACCTGCCATGATGTACTCGGCACTCATCAAGAGCTCGTCCAGAGTGTTGGCAAGTCCGCGCTTTAAGAGGATCGGCTTGTCGATCTTTCCGAGAACCTTTAAGAGCTCGAAGTTCTGCATATTTCTCGCACCGACCTGGATGACATCCACGTCATCGAAGAGCGGGAGATGCTCAGCACTCATGATCTCTGTGACGACCGGGAGACCTGTGGCTTTTTTTGCCTCGAGGAGAAGATCAAGACCGTGCTCATGAAGCCCCTGGAATGCGTACGGGGAAGTTCTCGGCTTGAAAGCACCGCCGCGGAGAAGAGTAGCGCCGGAGCGTTTCACATCCTCAGCGACCTCTGTGATCTGTTCCTTCGTCTCGATCGAACACGGTCCGGCAATCACCTGGAAATTGCCGCCGCCGATCTTTCTGCCGCAGATATCGATCACGGAGTCATCCGGGTGCATGGAGCGGTTTGCCTTTTTGTACGGCTCGCGGATCCGGCGGACATCCTCAACGACATCGTTGGCGCGCAGCCAGTCCTCATGGATCATACTCGTATCACCGATCAGTCCGATCAGGGAAGCTTCGGTTCCCTCAGAGAGATGAAGCTTGAAGCCCTGGTTTACAAGTTCGGTCTTTAAAGATTCTACTTTCTGTTTATTGGCGTCTTTCTTTAAGATAATGATCATGATTGTTTTCTCCTTTTTTCTGTTAAAATAAAAAATCCGGTGTCTGCTGCAATCGCAAACACCGGCTCCACGTTTTCGTTACGTTTCCTCAGGCCCTTTGACCTTCGATCGGAGAGGTTTGTTTTTTGCAGCAGAAACAGTCCGCGCCGTAATAATAGCCCGGAAAATAATAAAAAGAATAGGATGCAAAAAGATTCATCATCTGGTTCTTCATATCTGCTGTTCTCCTCTCTGAAGATTGACCGCCGGATCGATTCTTTCCGGCTGCTGAAGTTATCATAGCGCTGTCAGATGCATTTGTCAATAGAAAAATTCAATAAGTTGAAGTTTTACGCTTTTATGTGATAAAATATACAAAAGAATGAAATAATAAAGGCTAAAAAATAAAGAAGAGCAGAAGAATGATCAGAACAAAAAAGATCCGAACAGCAGTGGGGATAGAAGACTAGTTGTAAATTTGTAAGTACGATACAAGGACGTAAAAGGTCAGGATTACAGAAGACGGGAATATCACGAAAAATCCCCGGCGCAGCCATGTGCTCATAACTATGCCGGGGATTTCCAGCCGATCAAAATCTCTATATCCTATTCCAATGACACCGTATTCGCAATGATCTCTACGCACCGCTCGATCCCGAGAGTACCGCTGTTTAAGCAGAGATCATAATTTTTCGGTTTGCCCCACTCATTGCCGCTGTAGTACTGATAGTAGTCGCGGCGCTTCGCGTCGATGGCACGAATCCGGCTTTCCAGCTTCTTCACATCCTCATCCGGTTCCTTTTCAAGCGCCAGGATGCGCTCCACACGCTTTTTGAGACCGGAGGAGATAAATACCCGGAAAGCATCCTCAACGATCACGTCAGAACATCTTCCGATGATGACACAAGGTCCCTCGTTCGCAAGCTGGCGGATGATCTTCGACTGGATCACAAAAAGCTGATCGGAAACCGGGATCTCATAGGCAGGAGAGAAAGGATCGACCGTTGCGAGATCATCATAGTTGATCCGCTTCTGTCTGGCGATCACCTCATCGTTTGCGTGAAAAAGATCCTCAGAGATATTGCTGTCCTCGGCCGCCATAGCGATCAGTTCCTTATCGTAAACAGGAATCCCAAGTTTCTTTGCGAGGCAGACGCCGATCTCGCGTCCGCCGCTGCCGAATTCACGGCTGATAGTGATGACTTTGCTCATAATATCTTCCTCCCCTGTACAAGTTGCTATTATCCTTAATTCTGCACAGTTTCAGTGCTGTCTGTAAAGAGTATACCATAAAATCGCCAAAAAGTTACACAAAATTTCCCAATTTATAGAACTGTAAGAAAATATAAAACAGGCTCAACGCGTCCCGCCTTCCGCCACTATGAATCATTCAAAAAAATTACGGCCCACGCAACGCGTAAGCCGTAACCACAGATCAATTCACTTACTCACTCAGATAAGCTTTCTTCACCTGATCATTATTCATCATATCCTTCGCATCCCCACTCAAAACGATCTTCCCCGTCTCAAGCACATACGCCTTATTCGCGATCGAAAGCGCCTTCTTCGCATTCTGCTCGACCAGGAGAACCGTCACACCGTCGCGGTTGATACTCTGGATAATGTCAAACACCTCATTCACATAGATCGGAGACAGACCCATCGATGGCTCGTCAAGAACGATCAGCTTCGGGTGGCTCATGAGAGCGCGGCCCATGGCGAGCATCTGCTGCTCACCGCCGGAGAGAGTACCGGCTGGCTGGTTCACACGCTCCTTCAGACGCGGGAAACGCTCGTAGATCATGTTCAACGTCGCTTCCATCTCCGCCTTGTCCTTTCTCGTATAAGCGCCCAGCTTTAAATTCTGGAGAACGGAGAGCGTGGAGAACACGCGGCGCCCCTCCGGAACATGGGCGATGCCCATGCTGACAAGCTTGTAGCCCGGGACTCTTGTGATATCGGTTCCCTCATAGATGATATGTCCGGAACGGGCACTTAAAAGTCCTGTTACCGTGTGCAGCGTAGTCGTCTTACCGGCACCGTTGGCACCGATCAGAGCAACGATCTCTCCCTGGTTTACATCGAAGGAGATTCCCTTTAAAGCCTGGATCACGCCATAATAGACTTCCAGATCTCTTACTTCCAGCATTGCCATAATCTGTTTCTCCTCCTATTCATCACCGAGATATGCCTTGATAACATCCGGATTGCTCAAAACTTCCTGCGTAGGACCTGTGCAGAGAACCTGACCGAAGTTTAACACGGTGAGGCGCTCACAGATGCCGCTGACGAGTTTCATATCGTGTTCGATCAGGAGAATGGTCATTCCGAAATGGTCACGGACGAAGCGGATCGTCTCCATCAGCTCCGCGGTCTCGTTCGGGTTCATGCCGGCCGCCGGCTCATCGAGAAGAAGAAGCTTCGGCTTCGTTGCGAGCGCGCGGGCGATCTCAAGCTTTCTCTGCTTACCGTAAGGAAGGTTGGATGCCTTGAAATCACACTCATTGTCGAGTCCGAACACCTTTAAGAGCTCCATGGCTTCCTCATCCATCTCTTTTTCGACCTTATAATAGCGCGGGAGCCGGAGAATTCCCTCGATCGTGGAGTAGGGGTGGTGATTGTGAAGTCCTGCTTTTACATTGTCAAGAACGGAGAGGTCCTTGAAGAGACGGATGTTCTGGAAAGTACGGGCAATTCCGGCCTTGTTGATGTCGGTCGTGGACTTTCCGGTAAGGTTCTGACCGTCTAAGAGGATCGTTCCCGTATCCGGCTTATAAACACCGGTCAGAAGGTTGAAGATCGTGGTCTTGCCGGCACCGTTCGGTCCGATGAGGCCGTAGAGCTGGCCCTTTTCGATATTGATCGCAAAATTGTTGACAGCCTTTAAGCCGCCGAAGGAGATGCTCAGTCCCTTTACACTTAACATGTCTGACATTTTAAGCTTCCCCCTTTCCGGAATGTGTGGTATGTGATGCAAATCCGCCGAAAATCCGTTTGCGGAGCGTGATGAACTGCGGTGCAGAGTTGAAGAGCATCGCAAGGATCAGGACGATCGCGTAGATCAGCATACGGTAGTTGTTTAAGCCTCTTAAAAGCTCCGGGAGCAGATAGAGGATGACGGTGGAGATCACCGATCCGCGGATGCTTCCGATTCCGCCGAGAACGACGTATACAAGGATCATGATGGACATGTTGTAGCCGAAGTTCTTTGGGAGAGCAGTCAGTGTGGTCAGGTTGTGGGCGTAGAGAACGCCGGCAACACCTGCTAAAGCTGCGGAGATGCTGAATGCGAGCAGCTTATATTTCGTGATGTTGATTCCGATGGACTCAGCAGCGATGCGGTTGTCACGGATGGACATGATCGCGCGGCCCGTTCTGGAATTTACAAGGTTCATGACGATCACGAGAGTGATCAGGACCAGGATGATACCGATCGTAAAGGTTGCGGCCTGCGGAGTTCCGGTGATTCCCTGCGGTCCCTTGATGAGGACTTCACCGCCGTCTTTTAAGCCGAGGGACATGGAGTCCTTAAAGGAAATGTGGAAACCATCTGCGTCCCGTCCAAGGAATATGGCGTTGATGAGGTTCTTGATGATCTCACCGAATGCCAGGGTAACGATCGCGAGATAGTCACCGCGCAGACGTAAAACCGGGATACCGATCAGGATACCGCAGACAGCTGCAACGGCAGCGCCGATAAAAATCGCAATCACAAGGCTTACAGTCGGATTTAAGGTTCCCTTCATGCATTTGGAGAAGAGGGCACCGGCGAATGCACCGACGCACATGAATCCCGCATGTCCAAGGCTTAATTCACCGAGGATTCCGACGGTAAGGTTTAAGGATACTGCCATGATCACATAGATACAGAACGGGACGAGAAGTCCCTTTAAAAGGCTGGATACATGTCCGGTGTTCATGAGGATCTCCATGATGAGCCAGGCAGCGGCCACCATTCCGAGGGTGATCATATTGTTGACGAATGTTTTCTTTTTTGCTGTACTTTTCATGTCGATCACCTACACTTTCTCGTTCAGTTTCTTGCCCAGGATACCGGTCGGACGTACTAAAAGGACGATGATCAGTACGGAGAACACGATCGCATCGGAAAGCTGGGAAGAGATATACGCTTTTGACAGGATCTCAATAATTCCGAGCAGGACTCCGCCGATCAGGGCGCCCGGGATGGAACCGATCCCGCCGAAAACTGCGGCTACGAAAGCCTTGATACCAGGCATGGATCCTGTGTACGGGGTCAGGGACGGGTAAGCGGAGCAGAGCAGCACGCCTGCGATCGCAGCGAGAGCAGAACCGATCGCGAATGTTAAGGCGATCGTACCGTTTACGTTTACACCCATTAAGGTTGCAGCGCCGCGGTCCTCAGAGACAGCGAGCATTGCCTGACCTGCTTTTGTCTTGTTGATAAATGCGGTAAGTCCGATCATGATGACGATACAGGAGAGGATCGTAACGGTCGTCTCTCCGGTGATCGTGATGGCTCCGTCTGCGAGCTTGATCGCCGGGAATGTCACAACGGATGTAAAGGACTTTGTGTCGGCTCCGAATAAGAGGAGAGCGACGTTCTGTAATAAGTAGCTGACACCGATCGCCGTGATCAGGACGGACAGCGGGGAGGCGTCACGCAGTGGTTTGTAGGCAACGCGCTCGATGACGATACCGAGGAGCGTGCACACGACAACGGCCAGGAGCACGCTTAAGAAAGTCGGCATTCCCAGGTAGCGCGTTGTGATAAATACGGTATAGCTTCCGACCATGATGATATCTCCATGGGCGAAGTTCAGCATTTTGGCAATTCCGTAGACCATGGTGTATCCGAGTGCGATGATCGCGTAGACACTGCCAAGGCTGATTCCATTGATTAAATAGTTGATAAAACCCATCATAACTTTTACACCTCGGTATCTTTTCCGGCGGGTTTTCGCCGGTTCTTGCGGTCTATAATAGGAACGTACAGACCGGATGGACAGTTGCGGGCGGGATCCTGCTGACGGATTTTTGCCCCCGACAGCAAATTTTATGTTCATAATACCATAAGACCCTGAAAGAAACAAGAGGATTGCCGAAGCGACAATCCTCTTAATTCTGTCATTGTTACGGTTCACATGATGTGTCCGGTAACGTCATTCTTTCATGTCTGATTACATCGCCTGGTAAGCGCCGTCTACAACCTTGACAGCCTTCGGTGCCTTGTGCGGCTCGCCGTCTTCTGTCCATGTCATGTTCTCACCTGTAAGACCGTTTACAGTGACCTTTAACATTGCTTCTTTCATCTTGTCGCATGTATCGCTTACAGAAGTCTCCGGTGTGATGCCAGCTTCCTCAGCAGCAGCTTTGATCGCATAGATCGCATCGTATGCATCAGCAGCGAACTGGATCGGTGTCTCGCCGTATTTCTCTTTGTAAGCAGTTACGAACTTCTGTGTGAGCTCGTCGTCAGCATCTGCTGCGAACGGTGTTAAGAGCATTAAGCCCTCAGCAAGCTTTGTATCGAAGTTGTCAACCTGAAGGATACCGTCCATACCGTCACATCCGAAGAATTTCGGAGCGTAACCCATAGTGTTTGCCTGGTTGAGGATCAGGGATGCCTCTGTGTAGTAGATCGGAAGGAATACAAGGTCAGCGCCTGCATCCTTTGCTTTCTGAAGCTGTGTGGAGAAGTCCTTGTTGGAATCAGCTGTGAATGCCTCAGCAGCAACGATATCAAGACCATGGTTTGCAGCCTCGGAAGCGAACCTCTCGTAGATACCGCTGGAATATACATCGGAGCTGTCGTAGATCACTGCGATCTTATCAGCAAGCTTGTTCTCAGCAATGTAGGTTGCGGATGCAGCACCCTGATCCGGGTCAGAGAAGCATACGCGGAATACGTTCGGGTTCTGTGCACACTCAACGGAAGAACCGGACGGTGTGATCTGGAACATATTGTCAGCCATTGTCTTGTCAGCGACTGCTACGCACGGAGCGGATGTTACAGTACCCATGAGCATCTGCATGCCCCAGTCTTTTAAGGTGTTGTAAGCGTTGACGGCTTTTTCTGCGTCATGCTCATCATCCTGGAACTGGAAATCGATCTGGTAGCCGTTGATGCCGCCGTCAGCATTGATCTCATCAACTGCGATCTGTGCGCCGTTCTTAACTGCGAGACCGTATACGGCAGCTGCACCTGTAACCGGGCCGATACCACCGATCTTGAATACTTCACCGGAAGCTGCTGTGCTCTCTCCGGCAGCGGCTGTTGTCGCGTCAGCTGCTGCAGCTGTTGTTGTTTCTGTTGTGGAAGAAGAGCTTCCACATGCTGTTAAAGATGCTGCCATTGCCATTGCAAGGCCAAGGCTTAAAAATCTTTTTTTCATAATGTTTCCTCCTCTGGAACTTGTTATCATGATAACCATTCACTGCTTTGTCAATTTGAAGTGGAACGGTTAAAGATTATTTTGAATTATAGGGAGTTTACTTCAGAATGTCAAGCTAATTAAAATTTTAACGGGGAAAAACACGTGTTTTTTACGGGTTTATAGCATTTTGGGGAGAAAAACGCTGGATTTATTCTGAGTTGCGGAATAAAACAAGGCTTGTTTTACTGGACGGAAAGAAGCCGGTATTCCGCATTTCAAAGCGGCAGAATCCGCAGCTTCCGTTTGGAAATATTCTGTCCGTAAAAAATAGCGGACGTGTCAGACGATGTGTCTCTGTGATTGACAAAATGCGCGGGAATCGGTAAAATCTGAGTAACTGGGCGAACGAAGATCCTGGCCATCCGAACCGGCCGGAAAGGAGAGTATTATGACGCTTACGCAGTTAAAATATGTGATCACGATCGCAGACACCGGTTCCATGAACGAAGCGGCGAAGCTCCTGTTTATTTCCCAGCCGAGTCTCTCACTGGCGTTAAAGGAGCTGGAACACGAGATCGGAACGGAGCTTTTTAAGAGAAGCAACCGCGGCGTTGTCCTGACCCCGGAAGGACAGGAGTTCCTGGGCTATGCCAGGCAGGTCACGGAACAGTATAAGCTGATGGAGTCCCGCTATATCGAAAAGAAGAACGTGAAGAAAAAATTCGGCGTTTCCATGCAGCATTATACGTTCGCGGTGAATGCGTTCATCGAGATGGTCAAGCAGTTCGGCATGGATGAATACGAATTTGCGGTGCGGGAGGAAAAGACTTACGAGGTCATCGAGGATGTGAAGACATTCCGCAGTGAGATCGGTATTCTTTATTTAAACGACTTTAACCGGAAAGTCCTCACGAAGCTGTTTGATGAGTCAGATCTGGAATTCTGTCCGCTGATGGACTGCGGGATCTATGTCTATCTCTGGAAAGGTCATCCGCTGGCCGGTCAGGACGAGATCACGATCGAGGAACTTCAGGAATATCCGTGTCTCTCCTTTGAACAGGGAAATTATAATTCCTTCTATTTTGCCGAGGAAGTCCTCAGCACCTACAGCTATAAACGGCTGATCCGTGCAAATGACCGTGCGACCCTGTTAAACCTGATGGTGGGCTTAAACGGATATACGCTCTGTTCCGGGATCCTCTGCGACAATCTGAACGGATCGGATTACCTTGCCGTCAAGTTAAAGTCGGATGAGGTCATGACGATCGGATATCTGAAGAGAAAAGGAATCGCGCTAAGCCCGTTGGGACAGAAATATCTGGAGGAGATCCGGAAATTTGAGGGAATGTGACGGATCAAAATAGCAATAGGAAAAACCTATAGCCAGGCACATAGCGAATATATTGGACGAGGGCAGATACCAGGTGGTATGCTGATAAGCATCCGAAAAAGAACGGATAAAAGGCAGATTATAACGGAAGCAATAGATTAACCTGTAGTTATAAGTGACTTAACTGCCGGTTATATGGTCTATTATAATAAGGAAGAAACTCATTCAAAACCGGAAAAGATCCTCGGAAACAGTGCAGAGAAGATCCAGGAAATATGAAAAAACAGTGAAGGAACCGATCAGAAAATGCAGACAGACAGAAAAGAAGCGCTCCGCTATCTGGGGCTTGGAAAACATGAACCGGATCCGGAGACGGAGCGGCTTTTAGAGGAATGTATCCGGGAAGCAGAGAGTGCGGCAGATTTCAGACATCTGATCCGGGAGTATCCGCTGATCATGGAAGATGATGGGACGATCAATGGCGGATGTTTTCGGGTGAAGAGTGAAAATTTAAGAAAAAACCTGGCTGGCTGTGATTCCGTGCTGGTGATGGCGGTCACTGTCGGCGCACAGGTGGACAGACTTCTGGCCAGGTACGGGAAACTTTCCGTGGCAAAAGCGGTGGTCATGCAGGCTGCCGCCGCTGCGATGGTGGAAGCTTACTGCAATGAGCTGAATGCCGGGTGGAAAAAGGAATATCTGGAAAAAGGCCTCTATCTCAGACCGAGATTTTCGCCGGGATACGGAGATTTTCCGCTGTCGGCGCAAAAAGAGATCCTTGACGGCCTGGAGGCGGGGAAAAGGATCGGGATCACTCTGACAGAGGGATATCTTATGATGCCGTCAAAATCGGTGACGGCGGTGATCGGTGTGAGCAGGACACCGGCAGCATGTACGATCGAAGGATGTGAAGCGTGCGGGAAAAAGGACTGCGTGTTCCGGAGATGTCAGGACTGAGATACAGAAAATAAAAAATGATGGAAAATTACGAGCTGATCCGGTCAGGATCCGGATCAGGGACGATAGGAGAGAACCATGAATATTCTGGAACTGATGAAAGAGAGACGAATTTATTTTGACGGAGGAATGGGAAGCCTTCTGCAGGCGAGAGGACTGCAGCCCGGGGAACTTCCGGAGACATGGAATCTTTCCAAACCGGAGATCATCGAGGAGATCCACAGGGAATACCTGGAAGCAGGCTCTGATGTGGTGACGACCAATACCTTCGGTGCGAACCATTTTAAATTCAAGGCCGAGGACGGATATTCGGTGCAGGAGATCGTTGCGGCAGCGGTGGGAAATGCGAAGCGCGCGATCAAAGCCTGCGGACACGGATACGCGGCGCTCGACATGGGACCGACCGGAAAGCTCTTAAAGCCGTACGGCGATCTCGAGTTTGAGGATGCCTATGAGGCATATAAAGAGGTGGTCATCGCCGGAAAAGAGGCGGGAGCCGACCTTGTGATCATCGAGACGATGGGAGACGGCTACGAGTTAAAGGCAGCAGTCCTGGCAGCAAAAGAAAACAGCAATCTCCCGGTCTTTGCGACGATCACCCTCGATGAAAAGGGAAAAATGCTGACCGGAGGAAATGTGGAGTCCGTGACGGCGCTTTTGGAAGGCCTCGGCGCCGATGTGATCGGATTAAACTGCGGACTTGGACCGATCCAGCTTCTTCCGTTTTTAAAAGATATGGTACGTGTTTCCTCCACACCGATCCTTGTAAACCCGAACGCAGGACTCCCGAGAAGTGAGGGCGGAAAGACTGTCTACGATATCAATGCGGACGAGTTTGCCGAGGCGATGAAGGAGATGGCACGGAACGGGGCGACGGTCCTCGGAGGCTGCTGCGGAACGACGCCGGAGCACATTCACAAGACAAAACTTGTCTGCGACGCGATCCCGGTCTGTGAGATCACAGATAAAGGACGGACCGTGATCTCCTCCTACTCCCATGCGGTGACGTTCGGCGGCCGCCCGATCCTGATCGGAGAGCGGATCAATCCGACCGGAAAGCCGAAATTCAAGCAGGCATTAAAGGATAAGGACCTGACATACATCCTCTCCATGGGTGTTGCCCAGCAGGAGAGCCGCGCCGATGTTCTCGACGTCAACGTGGGACTTCCGGGGATCGATGAACCACAGATGATGGTGGATGTCGTGAAGGAACTTCAGGGTGTCCTGGACCTGCCGCTGCAGATCGATACTTCCGATCCGGTGGCGATGGAGCGGGCGCTCAGGATCTACAACGGAAAACCGCTGATCAACTCGGTAAACGGAAAGAAAGAGGTCATGGAACAGATCTTCCCGCTCGTAAAGCATTACGGCGGTGTTGTCGTTGCCCTGGCACTCGATGAGGACGGGATCCCGGAGACTGCGGACGGAAGAATTGCGGTCGCGAAGAAGATCTACGAGACGGCGGCATCCTACGGGATCCCGAAGAAGGACATTCTCGTGGACTGCCTCTGCATGGCGGTTAGCTCCGATAAGAACGGGGCACTTACAACCCTGGAAACTGTGCGGAGAGTCCGGGACGAGCTGGGCGGAAAGACGGTTCTCGGCGTTTCCAACGTGTCATTCGGACTTCCGATGCGCGAAAATATCAATGCGTCATTTTTCCTTCTCGCAATGCAGAATGGGCTTTCTGCAGGGATCGTGAACCCGAATCTGGAAGCGATGATGCAGGTTTACGACAGTTTCCTGGTGCTGACGGCGCAGGATGAGAACTGTGCGGGATATGTGGGGATCTACGGTCCGAAGGAAGCGGAGAAAAAGAGACAGAAGGAGATCTTAAAGGCAGCGGCTGTGAACCAGGCGGCAGGCGTGAGCGGGACTGCGGGCACCGGAAGTGCGGCAGGTTCCGGAACTGCATCCGGGGCAGGAGCAGCGGATACGGGCTCTGCGTTAAAGAAGAGTATCATAAAGGGAATGTCCCAGGCGGCGTCTGATGCGGCGAGACTTGCCCTGAAGGATACGGATGCGCTCGAACTCATCAACACGGACATGATCCCGGCTCTCGACGAGGTCGGAAAGGGATTCGAGGCCGGAACGGTGTTCCTTCCGCAGCTTCTGATGAGTGCGGAGGCTGCGAAGGCGGCGTTTGCTGTCGTGAAGGAGTCCATGGAGGCGAGCGGAGAGGTCCAGGAGAAGAAGGGAAAGGTGATCCTGGCGACGGTGAAGGGGGATATCCATGATATTGGGAAGAATATCGTGAAGGTCCTTCTGGAAAATTATAGTTTTGATGTGATCGATCTTGGAAGAGATGTTACGCCGGAGACGGTCGTGGAAGAGGCGATCAGGGAGCATGTGCCGGTGGTCGGGCTCAGTGCTCTTATGACGACAACGGTTCCGTCGATGGAGGAGACGATCAAGGCGCTGAGGAAGGATGCGCCCTGGGTGAAGGTCATGGTCGGAGGTGCGGTTCTGACGCAGGAGTATGCGGATGCGATCGGGGCGGATGCGTATTGCAAGGATGCGATGGCGTCGGTGAATTTTGCGGCGAGTGTGATCGGGAAATAAGAGATCAGAGCGTGATATAGTTGTGACTGCCGGGTTCTTTGGAGAGCCTGGCAGTTGTTTTTTCGGGAGAGAGTGTGTTGGCGAGAGCGGGGCGGAGAGCTTCCGGGCAGGAGTGCGGTGGGATCCTTCCCCGTATTCATGCACTCCTGACCGGAAGCTCTCCGCTGCAGGCGCAAGGAGTGCGCCGTTGCTGCGCTCGGCGCGGATTGTGCAAAAAAGTGTGCAGAAGTATGGATTTTTCTACCGTGATACGGTATAATGATAGTTACTGTATCAGTCTGCGGTATTGTTTGGCTGTTTTGGTGCGGCGAATGGGATGATCGCAGACTCGCACGCTAATAAAGGAGAAGATCAGATGAAAAAGATTCTGGATATCATCACGGATGAGATGAGAAAAGCTTTTGCGGCGAATGGTTATGACGAGAATTTTGCGAAAGTGACGTTGTCTAACCGCCCGGACCTTTGCGAGTATCAGTGCAATGGTGCGATGGCAGCTGCAAAGACATATAAAAAGAAACCGATCGATATCGCGAACGGTGTCGTAGAGCAGTTAAAGGACAGCAAGGTGTTTGAAGAGGTGAATGCCGTTATGCCGGGATTCATCAATTTAAAGGTAGATGCTTCTTTTCTTTCTGACTATATGAACGGAATGAAGGATGCGAAGAAGCTTGGTATGGATGAGGTCGAGAATCCGGAGACGATCATTATCGACTATGGCGGAGCGAATGTTGCGAAACCGCTTCATGTCGGTCATCTTCGTTCTGCGGTGATCGGTGAGGCGTTAAAGCGCATGGGACGTTTTGTCGGCCACAAGGTGATCGGTGATGTTCATCTCGGTGACTGGGGGCTTCAGATGGGACTTATCATCGAGGAGTTAAAGGACAGAAAGCTGGAGCTTCCGTATTTTGATCCGAATTTTACAGGGGAGTATCCGAAGGAGGCACCGTTTACGATCTCTGAGCTTGAGGAGATTTACCCGGCGGCGAGCGGAAAGTCCAAGGTGGATGAGGCGTTCAAGGAGCGTGCGCAGGAGGCAACTTTCAAGCTTCAGAGTGGATATGCGCCGTATCGTGCGATCTGGAAGCACATCATGAATGTGTCTTTAAAGGATTTGAAGAGAAACTATGCAAATCTCGATGTTGATTTTGATCTCTGGAAAGGGGAGAGCGACGCGCAGCCGTATATCCCGGGACTGATCAAGGATCTTCAGGATAAGGGACTTGCTTACGAGAGCCAGGGTGCTCTTGTTGTCGATATCGCGGAGCCGACCGATACGAAGGAGCTTCCGCCGTGTATCGTGAGAAAATCCGACGGAGCCGCTCTCTATGCGACTTCTGACCTTGCAACGATCGTTGAGAGAGAGGAAGATTTCAAGCCGGATCACTACATCTATGTTGTGGACAAGCGCCAGGAGCTTCATTTTACCCAGGTGTTCCGTGTTGCGAAGAAGGCGGGGATCGTTCCGGCAGACCGGAAGATGGATTTCGTCGGTTTCGGAACGATGAACGGAAAGGACGGAAAGCCGTTTAAGACGAGAGAGGGCGGCGTTATGCGTCTGGAGAACCTGATCGCGGATATCGATGAGGCTGCTTACAACCGTATTATGGAAAACCGTACCGTCTCCGAGGATGAGGCGAAGAAGACAGCTGAGATCGTTGGTCTTGCCGCTTTAAAATACGGGGATCTCTCCAACCAGGCGACAAAGGATTATGTCTTCGATATCGACCGGTTTACTTCTTTCGAGGGAAATACAGGTCCGTATATCCTGTACACGATCGCGCGAATCAATTCGATCTTAAAGAAATATCAGGATACCTGTGAAAATACAGAGAACGGCGAGATCCTTCCGCCGTCCGCAGAGCCGGAGAAGACCTTAATGCTCGCACTCTCCAGATACAGTGACGTGATGCTCACCTGTTTTGAGGAGCTTGCACCGCATAAGATCTGTGCTTACATCTACGAGCTCTCCAACGCATTAAACCACTTCTATCACGAGACAAAGATCATCGCCGAGGAAGATAAAAAGAAACAGGCCGGATATATCAGCCTTGTTACATTAACCCGCAATGTTCTTATGACCTGCATCAACGTCCTGGGATTTGACGCTCCGGAGAGAATGTGATGAAATAACCTGTCAAGCGGCTGTACAGATTGGGAAGCTTGCTTCCCAAGATGCACAGACATTTGACAGGTAAAACTTCATGAGCAAGTAGGCCGTGAGGCCGGATTGCGAATGAAGTTTGAGATCGTGGGAGCGCGAAGCGCGGAGCGATCTGGTTTCGTAGGATATTTTATTAAAAAACCTGGGGGACAAATCGATATGGAAGTAACGGAGCTTACCGCCGAAACCTTCTGGAAAGGCGAAACAGAGATCAGAGGAACCGTCATGGACGGGGAAGATGAATACCGTGTCCGTATCCTGCGCAAGGGTAGTCAGAATTTTGACTACTCTTGTTCGCATATCAGTAAAACAGGAAGAAATCTTGGATTTTGCGGAGTCTCCTGCACACAGGGACCGGACGGGATCCCGATGTGCCCGCATGCCCATGCCCTGCTCGCGGAGTGGATCCGCAGGGAGAGCAGAGAGTCAAAACATCCGGTCTCCACTTCACAGAAGGTCCGCTTTATGGTCCGGGAATACACAAACCGTGAGGTGAGCCGGATCATGGGGGCCTCCGAGGAAGGACATTACCGTCTGGTCCCGATCGTCGCGATCTCGCGGGAACAGGTGAAGGTCCGCTTCACGGTGGGACGGGAGAAACAGTACCCGGTGAAGGATCTGACCGCCTTCGCGAAAGCAATGGAAAACATGAGTCTTGTCCAGTACGGAAAAGGACTGGCTTTCCACCACAGTCTCCAGGCTTTTGATGAGGAGAGCCGTGCGCTTGCGCTTCTCATCATGGAGCGTGTCGGATTTTTCCGGGAACAGTACCGCGGAAGCGGAAGATTTTCCATGGAGGCGGAGCCGGCGTTAAAGGAGCTGATCCTCGGAAAAGCCGGGAGAGAGCGCTTCTTAGCGATCATGGAAGGTCAGACCATCGAGTGCGAGGACTACCGGAAGAAAAAACGGATGCTCACAGTAAAAAGGGAAAATCCGGTCTTTACCGCGGTAGTGAAAAAAGAGGGAAGAGACGGCATCAAAGTCACCGTGGACAAGGATATCATGGCCTTTTCCGGTGAAAAATCCCTGTTTATCGCAGATCAGGAGGCAATCTACTGCTGTGATGCGGACTACACGGAGTGCCTGACCGTATTTATGGAATACATGGTCATGGGACTGGACGCGGAGAACGAGGTCTCAGTCAACGACCGGGATATGCCGCTCTTTTACGAGCGTGTTCTGAGAAAGCTGGAATCCTTCGGACTGATTCGCTCAGAAGGCGTGGATCTTGAGAGCTACCGCCCGAAAGAGTTGAAAGCCTCGTTCTATTTTGACAGTGACGCTGTCGGGACGGTCAATCTGCGCCCGGAGCTTGCATATGGAGATTTTTCCTTCCATCCGTTGGCAGATGAGAATGTTCCGAAAGAGATCTGCCGGGATGTTCCGGGAGAGTTCAAGGTGAGCCAGCTGATCACTACCTACTTTAAATATACGGAGGACGGTTCCGGAAACCTTGTGATCAAAAATGATGACGAGGCGGTATATCGTCTGATCTCTGAGGGAATGAAGAAGTTCATGGACACGGGTGACGTGTTCGTGTCCGAGTCCTTCAAGAAGATCCGCGTTCTCCCGCCGGTGAGCACATCTGTCCAGGTGAGAACGCTTGGAAGATGGCTGGAGCTTGAGGTGGATACCGGGGCACTTCCGAGGGAAGAGCTGGCGGCGGTCCTTGCGGCTTACGGGAAGAAAAAGAGCTTCTACCGGATGAAGAACGGCGACTTCCTGACACTCGGGGACGGCGGACTTCTCACGGTGGCAAAGATCGCGGAACAGCTGGGTGTCTCGAAGGAGCTGGTTGGTTCCGAGACGATCAAACTTCCGGCGTACCGCGCCATGTTCCTAGATGCGGCGTTAAAAGAGGATAAGAGTGTCAGCGTCTACCGGGACCAGCTGTTCAAGGCGGTGGTCCGCGGCATGAAAGACGTGGAAGACAGCGATTATGAGATCCCGGAGCGCCTCGCTTCAACGCTCCGCAGTTACCAGAAAGTCGGATACCGGTGGTTAAAGAGCCTGGATGCATATGGTTTCGGTGGAATTCTCGCAGATGAGATGGGTCTTGGAAAGACGATCCAGGTCATCGCCCTTCTGCTCGATGAGAAGGCGAAAAACGGCGGAGTTTCTCTTGTCGTGTGCCCGGCGTCCCTTGTATACAACTGGGAAAATGAGTTTGCCCAGTTTGCACCGGAACTTAAGATCATGACGGCGGCGGGAAACCAGGCCGAGCGCGAGGAGATGTTCGCAGCTTACGAGACAGAAAAGCCGGATGTGATCATCACCTCCTACGACCTTTTAAAGCGCGATATTCTCTGGTATCATGAAAAGGAGTTCCGCTTTGAGATCATCGATGAGGCGCAGTATATCAAGAATTCCTCCACACAGGCGGCGAAGTCTGTAAAGGCTGTTCCGGCAAGAACACGCTTTGCTTTGACGGGAACGCCGATCGAGAACCATCTCGGAGAGTTGTGGAGTATCTTTGATTTCCTGATGCCGGGATTTTTATTCACCTCGCAGAAATTTAAGCGGGCGTTTGAGATGCCGATCGTGAGAGACCAGGATCCGAATGCCCTGGCTCAGTTAAAGAAGCTCACAGGTCCGTTTATCCTGAGAAGATTAAAGAAAGACGTCTTAAAGGAGCTTCCGGATAAGCTTGAGACGGTCCTGTATTCCAACATGGAAGGCGAGCAGAAGGATCTCTACACGGCGGCAGCCGCCTCCTTAAAGGAACAGCTGATGGAGGGAACCGACGGTGACTACGGAAAAGAGAGGATGCAGATCCTCGCGGAACTCATGCGTCTGCGCCAGATCTGCTGTGAGCCGTCCCTGTGTTTTGAGGGATATAAAGGCGGCTCTGCGAAGCTTGACACCTGCATGGAACTGCTCTTGAACGGGACATCGGCAGGTCATAAGATCCTCTTATTCTCACAGTTCACGTCGATGCTCGAGATCATCGCAAAGCGTCTGAAAAAGGAGAAGATCCCGTTCTACCTGCTCACCGGTTCGACACCGAAGCGGGACCGCATGCAGATGGCATCTTCTTTCCAGAAGGACGATGTGATGGTGTTCCTGATTTCCCTGAAGGCAGGCGGAACAGGATTAAACCTGACAGCTGCGGATGTGGTGATCCATTACGATCCGTGGTGGAATGTGGCGGCGCAGAACCAGGCGACAGACCGTGCCCACAGGATCGGTCAGGAAAATCAGGTCTCCGTATTCAAACTCATCACAAAACATACGATCGAGGAGAACATCCTGAAGCTTCAGGAGATGAAGCGGGATCTCGCGGACACTGTGGTGACGGAGGGAACTGGAGCACTCAGCAGCATCACAAGGGAAGACCTGATCCGGATGCTGGACGAGGATGTATAGCTGCTTTCCTGCATCAGGATCCTGCTGCAGTGTGCGGACAGGCAGTGCGTGATCTGTAACGAAATGGTTACAGTACACTGGCACTCCATGCCCGCGCACTGTAACAGGATTTTGCCGATGCTTCGCATTCCGAATCGGCAAAATCCGCGACCACAACGGTATCATACGGAATTTTCAGTTCAGAAAATTCCTACCCGTGAAAAATAACACGAAATGCCAATGACATAAGAAAATCGACAGAAAAATTCAAAGTTTTTTCGGTGGATCTATGTTAGCATAGAGAGAGGAAAGGTGACTTTTCAGCAGGTCTGCGCATGGTAAAATGCGTGAACAGCGGCATCTTTGCGAAAATATACCGGAAAAAGAGGAAAAAGACATGAGAAAAATGAACAGAATTATCCCGTTTGCACTTGCGTGCGCGATCTTCGCGGCGCAGCCGGTGCAGGCGGCTACGATCATCCGTGACAGCGATAAACAGACGACCAGCCAGAATACTCAGACGACAACAGCGGGGACACAGGCTGGAAACGAGGGCGGTCCGGGATATGAGAACAGTACATCAAACAATACAAACAGTGGAAACACCCAGAGCCAGGTGAGCGCAGCGGCAAAAGCGGCTGCAGATGCCATCACAAAGCCGGAGATCACATCGGAGGCGGGAATCCTCTATGATGTGACGAACGGAAGAGTTCTCTTCGAGAAGAATGCCGATGAGAAACTCGCCCCGGCCAGCACCACAAAGCTCATGACAGCGCTCCTTGTGCTGGAGAAATCGAAACTGGACGACAAGGTGACGTTTTCAAAGACGGCTGTCACAAATCTGGAGTCCGGTGCGGTGAAGATCGGACTTGTGGAAGGAGATCAGGTATCTGTAAAAGACTGCCTCTACGGACTTCTCTTAAAATCCGCCAATGAGGTTGCAAACGGACTTGCCGAGCATGTCTCCGGCAGCATTTCCGCATTCGCAGATCTGATGAACGCGAAAGCAAAGGAGCTTGGCTGCACGAACACTCATTTTGTGAATCCGAACGGTTTAAACTCTGACCAGCAGTACACGACATGCCGTGATATGGCAAAGATCGCAGCTGCCGCATTTGCGAATCAGACGCTCTGCCAGATCGATTCCACATTGAGCTACAAGTTCCCGGCAACAAAGGCTGCTGCTGCGAGAACGATCACTCCGGGCCACAAGATGCTCTATCCGAATGATTCCAGATACTATGCAGGAATCGTCGGCGGAAAGACGGGATATACTTCCAAGGCAGGAAACACTCTTGTGACCTGTGTTGAGAAGGACGGTGTCCGCATGGTCGCAGTGATCTTAAAATCCAAGAGCACCCACTATGCAGATACAAAGAAAATGCTGGACTACGGATATCAGTATGTCAATACAGAGAAAGGCAATACGACCGGAAACAGCACGACAACGACTGCGAAGCAGGAGACTGCGGGAAAGTGGGTTCAGGACAACGGAAGCTGGAGATATGAATTCGCTGATGGAACAAAGGCTGTCGGAACGATCTATACGATCGATGCCGCTGATTTCGGCTTCGACCCGGATGGAAAGATGGTGACCGGATGGAAGATGTTCGGAACTGACTGGTACTATTTTGAGTCCAACGGGACGATGGCGAAGAATGCCTGGAGACAGGATTCCGGCAAGTGGTTCTATCTCGGTGCAGACGGCAAGATCGTGAGAAATACGACGATCGACAACAAGTATAAAGTCGGCGCGGATGGTGCCTGGGTACAGTAAAAAACATGCGCTGCCGTGTGCAGCGGCGAATATCACGCATAAGAGAAAACGGCAGTGATTTCTGAAAATAATAAAGAATAAGAGGAGTGCTTTATCATGAAAGAAAGAGTAAAAGTAATGCAGGATATGTACGAGAATCGTTCCACCAACAAGAAGGCAGCAGGATGCACCGTTATCATCAGCGGCGAGATAAAAGACGTGATGGACAAGATCATTGCGAAACATCCGGAGTACAAGAGCTATGCGCAGGCATTTGCAGGCGTTGTTGAGCGCGGGATCCGCGTATTTGAGGAGGAATAATCCGATTTGGGGACAGCAGTGTTTCTGGTTGCCGGCGCCATCGCATTTGGGGGCGGCTGCCTGGCGCGTTCCCGGTATGAGCGGGACTGCCTTGTTACGGAAGAATACCGGATCGTCTCGGAAAAGATCCACGGTCCGGAAAAAACGATCGTCTTTCTGACAGACCTCCACAATAAGGAGTTCGGTGATCAGAACTGCCGGCTGCTGGATGCGGTCCGGAAGGTGAAGCCGGATGCCGTTTTATCCGGCGGGGACGGGATGGTTGCAAAAAAAGGAAATTCTGATGTGGAGATTCCGAGAAAGCTTCTGACGGAGCTTGCAAAAGAATTTCCGGTATACTGCGGAAATGGAAACCATGAGTGCCGGATGGTCTGGAAGTCTGACATTTACGGTGCAGCCTATGAGAATTACCAGGCTGCCCTGGAAAATGCCGGGATCCGTTATCTCGCGAACGGTTCTGCGGATCTCGACGGAGAGATCAGGATCTATGGTCTCGATCTCCCGAAGAGCGCTTACCTGCCAAGGTCGGGACAGATCCCGGAAAATCTCTTGAAGGATGCCCTGGGAGAGCCGGATCCGGGAAGATTCAATCTTCTTCTCGCACATTCTCCTCTGTTTTTTGAGGAGTATGCGGCCTGGGGAGCGGATCTTACGCTCTCCGGACATTTTCACGGCGGCACGATCCGGCTTCCGGTCCTCGGCGGAGTCATGACCCCTCAGTATCAGTTTTTTTATCCGCGCTGTGCGGGTGAGTTTGAACTTCCCGGAAGATGGGGAGAGAGGAGCCGGATGATCGTCGGACGGGGACTTGGAACCCATTCGATCAATATCCGGTTAAATGATAAACCGCAGGTGGTTGTGATACGGCTCTGCGGTTTGGAAGATGGAAAGAGCGAAAAAAGCTGATTTCCATGTACCGTAAGGAAAGAGTGTGCCATGGCACATTCTTTTTTGCGGTTCAAAGCAACACAAAGGCATCTGATATCTGAAAACATGAGGTGTATATGGAATTATCGTACAAACTGGAAAAGTTTGAAGGTCCGCTGGATCTTCTTCTTCATCTGATCGAAAAAAACAAAGTGAATATCTATGATATCCCGATCACCGAGATCACGGACCAGTACATGGAGTACGTTCGGAAGATGGATGAGGAAGACCTGGATGTGGTCAGCGAGTTCCTGGTGATGGCGGCGACACTTCTCGATATCAAGGCGCGGATGCTGCTGCCGAAAGAAGTAAATGAGGAAGGCGAGGAGGAAGATCCGAGAGCGGAACTTGTGATGCGCCTCCTGGAATATAAGAAATTCCGGCTGATGTCGGAGGAGCTGAAGGATCTGGAGACCGGGGCGGACCGTGTGTTCTACAAAGATCCGACGATCCCGCCGGAGGTGAAGGAATACGAGGAGCCGGTGGATCTCGATAAACTCCTGGACGGTGTGACGCTCACAAAGCTTCAGAAGATCTTTGAGGCGGTCATGAAGCGGCAGCAGGACAAGATTGATCCGGTCCGCAGCACGTTCGGAACGATCAAAAAGGAGCCGGTGAGCCTGGAGGACAAGATCACTTCGGTTCTCGGCTATGCGAGAAAACACCGGAAGTTCAGTTTCCGCCAGATGCTGGAAAAACAGAGAGATAAGACGGAGGTCGTCGTGACGTTCCTTGCACTGTTGGAGCTCATGAAGGTGGGAAAGATCCATCTGACGCAGGAACATCTGTTTGACGACATGTACATAGAATCTCTGGAGCCGGAAGGCGGGGAACAAGATGACAATGAAATCGTCGTCACGACTGTTCAGTAGGACTGCGGAAAAGTCTGCTGCCGGGATATACGAGTGTAAACGGTGACAGGCGGGCGAATGCGCTGAGCGCAGGAAAACATGGGATGATACGATCGTGGAGGAATTTGAATGAGAGTGGAAAACCTGAAAACACAGGAGTCCGTTGTGGAGTCCGTGCTGTTTACCATGGGGCAGTCTGTGGAGATCCGACAGCTTGCGGCGGCATTGGAATCGGATGAGGAGACGGCCATCCAGGCCGTGGAGCGCCTGAAGGAAAAATATGACAAGAGAAAAGCTGGCATGCAGATCGTGCGGCTGGATGACAGCTACCAGATGTGCAGCCGTGTGGATTATTATGAAAATCTGATCCGTGTCGCGGCAACGCCGAAAAAGCAGATCCTGTCGGATGTGGTGATGGAGACGTTGGCGATCATCGCCTACAAGCAGCCGGTCACCAAGGCCGATATCGAGAAGATCCGTGGGGTAAAATCGGACCATGCGGTCAACCGGCTTGTGGAATACGATCTCGTCTATGAGGCGGGCCGCCTGGATGCGCCGGGCCGCCCGGCACTTTTTGCGACGACCGAGGAATTCCTGCGCCGTTTCGGCGTCGGATCCACGGAACAGCTCCCGGAGATGAATGTGGAGCAAAGAGAAGAGATCCGGAGTGAGGTTGAGGAAGAGCTGAACCTGAGGATCGATGAGGAAGGTCATCTGCTGGATGATGACGAAGATCCGGAAGAAGATGCAGATGAGAATGAGAACGAGAAAGAGATAGAAAACAACGAGGCTTACGGGGAGGATTCCATATCATGAAATGCAGTGAGATCAAAGTAGTCAAAAAAGACGGGACGAAAGAGGAGTTTAATGTCCAGAAAGTCCTGGCGGCAGTAAATAAGTCTGCAAACCGCGCGATGATCAACTTCTCGAAGGCCGAGAGTAAGTTTATCTGTGAATTTGTGGAAGAAAAAGCGGAGGACCTGGATGAGGCGGAAGTCCCGATCGCCCAGATGCACAACATCGTCGAGGGCGCTTTGGAGCGCGTCAACCCGGTGGTCGCGAAGAGCTACCGCGATTACCGCAACTATAAGCAGGATTTCGTCCAGATGCTCGATGAAGTCTACAAAAAGAGCCAGTCCATCATGTACATCGGCGACAAGGAGAACAGCAATACGGACAGTGCTCTCGTCTCCACGAAGCGCAGCCTGATCTTCAATGAGTTGAATAAATCTTTATACCAGAAGTTCTTTATGACCGTCGAGGAGCTTCAGGCATGCCGGGACGGATATATCTATATCCACGATATGTCAGCGCGACGCGATACGATGAACTGCTGCCTGTTTGACGTCAATGAGGTCTTGAGCGGCGGTTTCGAGATGGGAAATATCTGGTACAATGAGCCGAAGACCCTGGATGTCGCATTTGACGTCATCGGCGATATCGTTTTAAGTGCGGCGAGCCAGCAGTACGGTGGTTTTACGGTTCCGAGCGTGGAGAACATCCTGGCGCCGTATGCCGAGAAATCCTACGGAAAGTATATCGAAAAATATATCGACCTCGGTCTCGACGAGGAGAAAGCGAAGGAGATAGCCTGGAACGACGTTCAGAGAGAGATGGAACAGGGCTTCCAGGGCTGGGAGTACAAGTTCAACTCCGTTTCCTCCAGCCGCGGTGACTATCCGTTTATCACGATGACGGCAGGAACCGGAACAAGCCGGTTCGCAAAGATGGCGACGATCACGATGCTCAATGTGAGAAAGAAAGGTCAGGGAAAAGAAGGCCACAAGAAGCCGGTCCTGTTCCCGAAGCTTGTGTTCTTATATGATGAGAACCTTCACGGACCGGGAAAAGAGCTTGAGGACGTTTTTGAGGCCGGGATCGAGTGCTCTTCCAGGACGATGTATCCGGACTGGCTCTCCCTGACCGGTGAAGGTTATATCGCCGGCATGTACAAGAAATACGGGAAGATCATCAGCCCGATGGGCTGCCGCGCGTTCCTTTCTCCGTGGTATGAGCGGGGCGGCATGGAACCGGCTGATGAGAATGATGTTCCGGTGTTTGTCGGCCGCTTCAACATCGGTGTTGTGAGCCTGCATCTTCCAATGATGCTTGCAAAGGCACGACAGGAGAGCAAGGATTTCTACGAGGTCCTGGATTATTATCTGGAGCTGATCCGGAAGATCCATATCCGGACTTACGCGTACCTTGGAGAGATGCGCGCGTCCACAAACCCGTTGGCGTACTGTGAGGGCGGATTCTACGGAGGTCATTTAGGACTTCACGATAAGATTAAACCACTCCTTAAGACGGCGACGGCATCCTTCGGGATCACAGCGTTCAATGAGCTGCAGAGACTGTACAACGGAAAATCCCTGGTGGAAGACGGGGCGTTTGCGATCGAGGTCTTAAAGCACATCAATGAGAAGGTGGAGCAGTTTAAACACGAGGACGGAAATCTCTATGCGATCTACGCGACACCGGCGGAAAACCTCTGTGGACTTCAGGTCAAGCAGTTCCGGAAAAAATACGGGATCGTGGAGAATGTCTCCGACCGCGAGTATGTCAGCAATGGCTTCCACTGCCATGTGACGGAAGATATCACGCCGATCCAGAAGCAGAACCTCGAATACCGGTTCTGGGAACTCTCCAACGGCGGAAAGATCCAGTACGTGAAATATCCGATCGACTACAATAAAGAAGCGATCCGCTCCCTCGTGCGCCGCGCGATGAAGATGGGATTCTATGAGGGCGTGAACCTGTCGCTGTCCTACTGCGATGACTGCGGACACGAGGAGTTAAATATGGATGTGTGTCCGGTCTGCGGCAGCAAAAACCTGACAAAGATCGACCGTATGAACGGATATCTGAGCTATTCCCGCGTCAAGGGCGATACGAGGCTGAATGATGCGAAGATGGCCGAGATCGCGGAGCGGAAATCGATGTGATGGAAACAGTTAGCAGTGCGTAAATTTTGTCAAACAAACGCGTTGCAAGCTTGCTTGCATAAGGGTTTGTTTGGCAAAATTTACATAGGGCGAACGCCCGAGAGATTCTTGTTTTTATGAAATAAAAACAAGAATATGTGCACTGCGTGAAAATATAAAATAAAAAAGAGGTGATCTCATGCGCTACCACAACATTACAAAAGAGGACATGTTAAACGGCGACGGCCTGCGCACCGTCTTATGGCTTGCTGGCTGCAGCCATGCCTGTCCGGGCTGCCAGAACCCGGTGACATGGGATGTGAAAGGCGGACTCCCGTTTGACGAGGAGGCAAAACAGGAACTTTTCGAGGCGCTGGCGCCATCCTGGATCTCCGGCGTGACATTCTCCGGCGGTGATCCGCTTCACTGGCAGAACCGGAAAGAAGTGGGAAATCTGATCGAAGAAATCCACGAAAAGTTCCCGGAAAAGACGATCTGGCTGTATACAGGGTTCCTGTGGGAAGACATCCGGGATCTTCCGTTTCTGAAAAACGTGGATGTCCTGGTGGACGGACCGTTCGTGGAAGCAGAAAAAGATGTGACCCTGCACTGGAAAGGCAGCGCGAACCAGAGAGTCATCGATGTGAAACAGACGTTAAAAAATAAAAATGTAGTGCTCTATCAATCGAAATAGGACAAACGACCAGGGACAACACCTGATTTTGCCGATGCTTCGCATTCCGAATCGGCAAAATCTGCTGCCACAACTGTACACAGCACGAGAGAGGCAGAAGGAGACAGTGACAGCTGCGTTGGCATGTGATACAATAAGACCATAGAAAACATGAAGACTCATGGGACGGATAGAAGAGAAAATTGCAGAGAACTTTCATGGAAAGGAAGAATGTCTATGCTGGCGAAATATGTACTCTGTATTTTAACGATCGAATGGGCGGTACTCGGAATGCGCCTTTTAAAAGGAAAAGGACGTTCTTATGAGCGGATCCGGAATGATGACAGGATCCGGGAAAAAGAACAGTTTGTCCGTTTTCAAGGAATGAATCTCCTGTATCTTGCACTGGTCGCATTCCTGACTCTGCTCACGACATTTGCAGGTTCCGACCACCTGACGATCCGCTTTTTTGAGCTCACAGCATTGGCTCTGTTTGGACGGCTGCTGTATGGAAATTGGAAATACAGCGGGAAGATCTGGATCCGGTGGTGACAATATAACAGAAACTATGCATCCGAAGGAAAGCTCAGTGGGGAGATTCCTGTAGGTGTGAGAAGGTACTGAATAGTTACAAATAAAGGAAAAAGGGATTTGGCATATCAGATGATGGCCAGGTCCCTTTTTGTATTTCAAGGAATTCGAAAGAAGCTGCCAGCGGCAGAACTGTAAGTGTTACTGCGACATTTACCGGATCTGGATCCGGATCGTCCGCTCAAACGGATGTTCCGGCGTTGTGATGGAAAAATGTTCCGGCAGAACATGTGGGGAATCCGGAACATCCTGGGCTTCGAGCGCGATGGCGCATGACGGGCAGGAGTGCGTGCCGTCCGGGAATCCGATGGAATCATCGAGAAATCCGCCGGAATAGACGACGAGTGCCGGGGCATCCGTGTAAAGCGTGATGGAGTGTCCGGAAACAGGATCGCTCAGGATACATGCTTTTTTTACAGGCTGTGGAAGCGACCGGAAACTGCGGGAGGTCTGGTCACGGCTCAGGATAAATGCATGGTTGTAACCGCGCGCGATGGAAATCTGCCTGCGGCAGCGGGAGCGGAGTTTTTCTTCGCGCGGCAGAAAATCCAGCCGGCTTTTAAGAGAAGCCGGGCTGGAAAAATCGAATATCGTCCTTGCAATAGGGATGATTTCGACGGGAATATGTTCCTCGTTATTCAGGCAGACATTGTTTGCGAAAACGGTGAGTGTCTCATCAAGCGCGGAAGATGAGAAATCACCGGAAAGATTCCAGTAGGTATGATTCGACATATTGATATAAGTCGGCCGGTCCGTCGATGCCCGGTACCGGATGGTCAGCCAGTTGCTGTCATCGAGCGTATATTCCGCATGAAACGTGCGATTTCCCGGATATCCGTCGACGCCGTCGGCGAGAAATGCTGAAAATCCGATCGAGACAGAATCATAATCCTGGCGGACGAATTCTGTGTTCCAGTTCTGAGCGGAGAGATTATGCGGACCGCCATGCAGCTGGTTCGCACCTTCGTTTGGGGTCAGAGGGATCGTTTCTCCTCCGAGAAGGATGGAGGAGCCGGAGATCCTTCCGGCATTCGGGGCAAGCGTTGCTCCTGCATAACACGGACAGATGCGGTAAAAATCAGGATTGCCGGAACTCAATGTGATCGGAAGTTCATTCCCGTCTGTTTCCGGATGGTCGGACCATTTCTTACCTTTAAAAGCAATTTTTTGAATGGACGCTCCAATCGAAAACAGGGAGAGCGAGAGTCCTGAACTGGTTATTATGTCGAAAAAATGCGATTTTTCTCCGGTATCAAATGTGAAAAATTTATCACTTAACTGCATGATACGCCATCTCCTTTCTGATTCCAGTTTAAAATATTTGTACAAAAAAGAGAACATAAAAAAACGATGAGAGCAAGATTTAAAAATAATACAGCAAGCGATGATAATGATGATTATTGGAAAAAAGGTATAATATAAAGTAAATAAAGCGAAAGGCACAATAGAAATTATCTTCTGAAGTGACTGCCAATACAGTACGAAAAAAGAAAAGACTCAAAATGACAGTGAAAAAGGGAGGAACGCAATATGAGCAGTATGTTGGAATTTCAGAACATCTGTAAATATTTCCCTGGTGTAAAAGCACTGGATAATATTTCGTTTAAGGCATATGCAGGCGAGGTTCTGGCATTCCTTGGAGAGAACGGAGCGGGGAAATCCACACTTCTGAAAGTGCTGAATGGAGATTATCAGCCGACAAGCGGAAAATATCTGCTGGACGGTGTGGAAAAACATTTCCAGTCCCCGCATCAGGCGATCGAAGAAGGAATCTCTGTTATCTATCAGGAACGTCAGATTCTTCTGGAGCTTTCGGTCGCAGAGAATATTTATCTCGGAAGAATGCCGGTCAACCGTTTTGGATTCATCGATACCCAGAAAGCAAACCAGATGGCATCAAAGATCATTGAAGATTTTGGTCTTCCGATCCACCCGTCGACAAAAGTCAAAGATCTGAGTATCGCTTACCAGCAGATGGTCGAGATCATGAAGGCATATTCGAGAGAGAATCTGAAGGTAATCTGCTTTGATGAGCCGACAGCATCCCTTTCCGATTCAGAGATCGATGCTCTGTTTAAGATCATCGAAAAGCTGAAAGCGGAAGGCAAGATCATCATCTATGTATCTCACCGAATGGATGAGATCCAGAGGATCACCGACAAAGTGGCGATCTTCAAGGATGGTCATTATGTGACGACAGTAAAGACCGGTGAGGTCCCGGAATCGGAGATGATCCGGATGATGGTCGGACGTGATCTCGGAGATATCTACAAAAATCTCGACAGGAACAAAGAGATCGGAGAGGTTCTCCTGGAAGTAAAAAATGTTTCTTCCGACTATGTGAAAGAGAATTCCTTCGTCCTCAGAAAAGGTGAAGTGCTTGGATTTTCCGGACTTGTCGGTGCAGGACGGACAGAACTCATGAGAGCGATCATCGGCGCGGATCCGATCCGCAGCGGAGAGATCATTCTCGAGGGAAAGATGATCCAGAACCGATCTCCGCATGAAGCGATGGAACACGGGATCGTTCTCGTACCGGAGGACAGAAAACTTCAGGGAATTCTTTCAAACCTTGATATCAGTGATAACATCAATATTTCCATGCTGGACAAAAACTCCAACAGTCTCGGCTTTGTAGATGCAAAGAAGGAAGAAAAGATCGCAGAAGACGGCATTAAAAATTTCAAGATCAAGACGCCTTCCGCAAAGAAAAAGATCGTGGAGCTGTCAGGAGGAAACCAGCAGAAATGCATCGTTGCACGCTGGATCAGCACGAATCCGAAGGTCCTGATCCTGGATGAACCGACAAAAGGAATCGATGTCGGTGCAAAGTCCGAGTTTTACCAGATGATCTGCCAGTTCGCAAAACAGGGACTCGGCGTGATCCTGATTTCTTCCGAACTGCCGGAAGTCATGGGATTATCCGACCGGATCATCGTCATGCGTGCAAGACGGATCGTTGGTGAGGTTTCAGCAGAAGATGCAACTGAGAGTACACTTCTCAGCATGGGAATGATCGGGGAGGTAAAAGAAGCATGAGTACAAAGAAAAAAAGTAGGATCCATATTGACGGCGACAAGCTTGTTCTGATCGCAGCGATCATTGTAGTATTTGCATTGTTTACCTGCCTGAATAAAAACTTCCTGTCCGTCACAAACATGATCAACATCCTGATCGCGGCATCCCTCGTCGGAATGGTCGCAGTCGGACATACATATCTGATCATTGCCGGTCAGAACGACCTGTCTCCTGGTTCACTTGCAGCGTTTTCGGGAGTTGTAGCAGCACTTCTCGTATCAAAGGGAATGCCGTTCGCGGCAGCTGTGATCGTTACGATCGTCTGCGGAGCAGCCGTAGGCTTCTTCAATGCATTCATGGTCAACAAGATCCATCTGGAGGCATTCATCGCAACACTCGTAACACAGTCCATCATCCGTGGATTTGCCTACATCATCTGCGGAGGAAAACCGGTATCCATCAGCAATAAGACATTCCTTCTTCTCGGAAAAGCAAGGATCTTAAACATTCCGGTATCTGTATGGATCATGATCATCTGCATCGTCGTATTCGGTATCATCCTTGCAAAGACGAAATTCGGACGCAGCGTATATGCGATCGGCGGCAGCATGGATGCAGCAAGACTTGCAGGCTTAAATCCGAAAAAGATCATCACAACCTGTTATGTGATGATGGGTATCCTCTGCTCGATCGGCGGCATCATATTCGCGGCACGTATGAACTCCGGACAGCCGGCCGCAAACGTCAACCTCGAGTTTGATGCGATCACAGCTGTTATCCTCGGCGGTGTATCCTTCGTCGGAGGTGTCGGCAACATGGGCGGCACGATCCTCGGTATCATCCTGATCCAGTCCTTCAACACAGGACTTACGATGGTAAACGTTCCAAGCTTCTGGCAGTATGTCGCAAAAGGCGGACTTCTTCTTTTCGCTCTGACAACTGACTACATCAGAAAACAGAAGCGAGAGAAAGACCTGCTTGCAGCTTCCATGAAGAACCTGTAGATACCAGGGACCAAAGGCCGGAAATCCGGTGCAAGCGGATTTTTGATCCCAACATCATTGTATCAATTATGTAAACAAAATAAATTTTATAAATGGAGGGTTTTATTATGAAAAAGATGAAAAGAACAGCAGCGTTTGCAGCAGCCGCATTATTGACAGCAACGGCACTTGCCGGATGCAGCAGCTCCGACACATCCGCAACAACAGCAGCGGCAGCAGCTGATACCACCGCAGCAGCAGCTGACACGGCGGCAGCAGATGCAGGATCATCAGAAAAAGGTGTTGTTTACGGTATTTACAAAGCCGGCGACCAGACCTGGTTCATTGATGAGGGCGCAGCAGCACAGAAGAAAGTAGAGGAAAATGGAGATGAATTCATTTTCGTAGATGCAAAGATGAGCCCGGAAGAATACCTGAAAGCAATCGATAACGCGATCGCAAACCAGGCAAAGGGAATCGTAACCTGTATCCCGGACCAGACAATGTCCCAGGCTGCCGTTGACAAGTGTAAAGAAGCAGGCATCCCGATCGTTGCAGCCGATGATGCACTTCAGAACGACGCCGGTGAAAAGATCGCTCCGTGGGTAGGAATCAATGCTTACGTCATCGGACAGGCAAACGGCGACTGGCTTGCAGCATATGCAAAAGACAACGGTCTTGTAGAAGATGAGACAAGCGGTCTTCTGATCCTGACAATGGATACCGTTTCTTCCTGCGTACCGCGTGCAGAAGGTGAGTATGATAACTTTACAGCAGGCTGCCCGGACTTCCCGACAGAAAGAATCTTTAAAGCAGACTATGACGGAACGACCGATAAAGGAAACACAGCGGCGACATCCGTTATCACAGCACATCCGGAGATCAAGAAATGGATGGTAACAGGTGCAAACGAGGAAGGTACGATCGGTGCTGTCCGTGCACTTGAGAGTGCAGGTCTTGATGCAGATGCATGCGTAGTAGGTCTTGGTGCTTACATGGCAAAAGACGAGTGGAACAACAAAGGCGCTGACGGTACCTGCATGAAGGCAGCAACATACTTCTCATCTGACTCCGTAGGAACCGGTTCTGTTGAGGTTCTGTATGATGTGATCGCCGGTAAGGACGTTCCGCAGGAGACAGCAGTCGATGCAGTTGTCGTAACACCGGAAAACTACAAAGAAGTAATGGGAAAAGCGGCAGAATAAAAAGAGACCGAGTCCTGTTTTTGTAAATCCTCTCATAAAAAGGGCTGCCTGAATGATTCCGGCAGCCCTTTTCGCATGATATGATCCGATCAGGTTCGATTCTGGTTACAGGCGAGACGGTATTCGGTCGGCGTCTGTCCGGTCACCTTTTTAAAGGTGGTACAGAAGCTGCTCTCACTGCTGAAACCGGTCTGGAAGCAGACGTCCTTGATGGGGATCTCCGAAAAGTTCAGAAGATATTTTGCATTGTTTACCCGTGTCAGGATCACGTATTCATGCGGCGAGAATCCAGTCTCTTTTTTGAAAAGACGACTGAAATAAAAAGGACTTAGAGAAGCCTGGGAAGCGAGATCGTTTAAGGACAGGATCTCCGTCAGATGATTGTTGATGTAGGTGATCGTGTCCTCGATGATGCCGCCAGAGACAGCCTCCGGGTGTTCGTGGTCGCGGCTGACAAAAAGTTCGGTCAGCATGTTGACAATGTAATTGTTAAACAATGCCTCCTTTAACGGGAGATGTTCCCGGAAACGGAGATAGATCTTATGGAGATACCGCTCAAACCGGTAGGTGTCTTTCAGACTGATGACCGGAGCGGAACTGCTCATGATCGCCTGATAAAATGCACGTGCCATAGGACCGTCAAAGTGGATCCATTCACATTCCCAGGGCGTCGAGCTTCTGTAGGCATGGGGATGATAACAATCGAGAAATACGATCTGGCCGGGAAGTGCCCGGAATACCTGATCATTCAGCTCAATGATGCATTCCCCGCGCTTGATGTACATGAGAAGAAAATTGTCGAACGCAGTGCGGCGGAGACTGTAATCATCGCTGTAGGAAAAATTTCCGATGATCAGCGGATAAAAAAATAAGGACTGCGCCTGGGCACTTGGGGTATAGACATAATAGTCGGAACCGGGGAGAATCCCTTTTTCGGTAGAGATCATGGAGTGTTTCCACCTTCCTTTCAAAGACGGATCCGGCAGGATCTGACGGCTGGTTACGATGTGCGCATGGTGCGGAAGATGACTTCCGGAACGAAAGAGCCGGGATGCGCAGTACTGGTTTCGATTATAAAGAGAAACGGGAAAAAGGTCAAGAATGATGAGAGCAATTTTTTGAAATTACATGGCAACTGAAGGTAATGAAAAACAGGAGTAATTACAGTATAGTATAAGCAAGAACGAAAAATAAGAGAGTTCCTGAAACGAAGGCAGGGAGATGTGGCTGCCGTTCAGGGAGATGAATTTTCTGAACTGAAAATTCCGTACAATACAGGAACGAGAATAGAAAACAGCAGGAGGTCAGAATTATGAGTGGAGTGAAGATCTGGGAAGAAAATGTGGTCATTCCTACTTATGGGATCGGAGCAGCAGATAAAAACCCTATGTTTTTGGAGAGCCGTGTTTATCAGGGAAGCTCCGGCCGGATCTATCCGTACCCGACGATCGAAAAGATTTATGATGAGAAAGAAGATAAGACGTACCATGCCGTCTGGCTGGAAAATGAGTATCTGAAAGTCATGATCCTTCCGGAGCTCGGAGGCAGGATCCAGAGAGCGTACGACAAGACGAATCATTATGACTTTGTCTATTACAACCATGTGATCAAACCGGCTCTTGTCGGCCTCTGCGGTCCGTGGATCAGCGGAGGAATCGAGTTCAACTGGCCGCAGCACCACCGCCCGACGACCTTCTCACCGGTCGACTATCTTCTGATCGAGAATCCGGACGGATCAAAGACATGCCGTGTCAGCGACGTCGATCAGATGTACGGAACAAAAGGCGAGGCAAGCTTTACCCTCTATCCGGGAAAAGCCTATATCGAGATCAAAGGTCAGCTCTATAACCGGACTTCCACACCGCAGACCTTCCTCTGGTGGGCAAACCCGGCTGTCCCGGTCAACGATCACACACAGTCGATCTTCCCGCCGGATGTCCATGCTGTGATGGATCATGGAAAACGTGACGTTTCAAGATTCCCGATCGCAACGGGTATTTATTACAAACATGACTACAGCGAAGGTGTTGACATTTCCCGTTACAAAAACATTCCGGTTCCGACCTCCTACATGGCGGAAAAGAGTGATTTTAACTTTGTCGGCGGATACGATTACCAGAAACAGGCAGGAATCCTTCATGTTGCCGACCATCATATTTCTCCCGGAAAGAAGCAGTGGACCTGGGGATGCGGCGATTTCGGAAAGGCCTGGGACCGCAACCTGACAGATGAGGATGGTCCGTATGTCGAGCTGATGACCGGCGTCTATACGGATAACCAGCCGGATTTCACCTGGTTAAAACCGATGGAGGAAAAGCGGTTTACCCAGTATTTCATGCCTTATAAGACGGTCGGAGCTGTAAAGAACGCCAGCATCGAGGCGATGGTCGGACTTGATGCGGATGAGAGCGGGATCCGTGTTGCTGTATACACAACGCAGGAATATCCGGATGCCCGAGTCATCCTTGCATATGAGGGACAGGTCCTTCTGGATGAAAAGAGAACGATCTCCCCGGTCGCTCCGTTTGAGACGCATCTGGATCAGGTTGTTGAGGACGAGACAAAACTTACGGTCCGCGTTCTCGACGGAACGAGAGAGATGATCTCCTACACACCGGCGAAAAAAGAGATCCCGAAGGTTCCGGATCCGGCGGAGGCAGCGAAAGATCCGGAGGAGATCATGTCAAATGAAGAGCTGTTCCTGACAGGACTTCACATTGAGCAGTACCGCCATGCGACATACCGCCCGGACCCATACTATCTGGAAGGGCTGAAACGCGACCCGGGCGATATCCGGATCAACAATGCATACGGTTCGCTCCTGATGAGAAGAGGCTGTTTTAAGGCTGCTGAGGCACATTTCCGGACAGCGATCAAACGTGCGACCTGGAAGAATCCGAACCCGTATGATTCCGAGCCGTACTACAACCTCGGATTATCCCTGTTTTATCAGGAGCGCTATGATGAGGCGTTTGATGCATTCTATAAGGCGACCTGGTCCAATGAGCAGCAGGAGATGAGCTTCTATTATCTGGCGTGCATTGAGGCGATGAGAGGAAACTTTGAGAGTGCACTGGAACTCGCGGAAAAAGGCCTTGTGAAGAATACGCACAATATCAAGGCGAGAGGACTCCGGGCATACCTTCTCGGCAGACTCGGAAGAACGGAAGAAGCGAAAGCGGCAGTCAGCGAGAACCTTGCGATTGACCCGTTTGATTATGTCTCCATGCTGGAATCCGCATATCTGGATCCGGACCATGCAGAAGAGATCCGCGCGAAGGTCAATAAGCTCTCCAGAAACTTCCATGAGACGTATCTGATGGCGGCGAGAGACTTTGCGGAGTACGGGGCATACGACAAGGCGGTTGATACACTCCGCGAATGCAGTGAGAGCTGGCCGATGTTAAAGTACTATGAAGCATATGATCTCGGAAAGATGGGAGCTTCCCATGAGGAGATCCTGAAAGTGCTCAAAGAGGCAGAAAACTGCAGTACGGATTACTGCTTCCCGAATAAGCTGGAGGACATCCTTGTTCTGATCGATGCGCAGAAACAAGATCCGGACGGGGCAAATGCATTCTATTACCTTGGAAACCTCTGGTATGACAAGCTGCAGTACGATCAGGCGATCAGCTGCTGGGAGACTGCGGCGGAGAAGAAGCCGGAATTTGCGATCACATGGAGAAATCTCTCCCTGGCATATTACAACAAGAGAAAAGATCCGGAAAAGGCAAAGGCAGCGTTGGAAAAGGCAGCAGAACTTGCACCGAACGATGCGAGAATCTTCCTGGAGCTTGACCAGCTGTACCGGAAACTGGAAATGCCGGTCGCTGAGCGACTTTCCCGCTATGAAAAGGCAAAAGAGATCTTTATGCAGCGGGATGATCTGATGATCGAATATGTCACGCTCTTAAATCTCTCTGGCCATTATAAAGAGGCATATGACTTTATCATGGCGCACCGGTTCCATCCGTGGGAAGGCGGAGAAGGAAAGGTTACGACCCAGTATACGACCTCTCTCCTGGAGCTCGGAAAAGCGGAAATCGCAAAAGAGCACTGGAGCGAGGCAAAAGAGATCCTTGAGAAGGCGCTGGTATATCCGGAGAACCTCGGGGAAGGAAAGCTGGAAGGAACGAAGGACAACCACATCCATTATTATCTCGGACTTGCAAAAGAGCATCTCGGGGAGAACGAGGCGGCGAAGGAAGAGTATGAGGCAGCTTCGATCGGAACGGATGAACCGGCAGGAATGATGTACTACAATGACCAGCCGGCCGACATGATCTACTATCAGGGACTTGCAAAAGAGAAACTTGGTCTGCCGGTGGAGGCAAAATCGAGATATTACCGTCTGCTCGACTACGGAGAGCGCCATCTGTATGACAAGATGCGCGTTGAGTACTTTGCAGTTTCCCTCCCGGATTTCATGATCTTTGATGATGACCTGGATAAGAGAAACAAGACGCACTGCTATTATCTGATGGGACTCGGATATCTGGGACTCGGAGATAAGGAAAAGGCAGCAGAGGCATTCCGGAACGCGATGCAGCTTGATCCGACGCATTTGAACGCAGGGCGTTATCTGAAGATGGTGGAGGAATAGAAGCCGGAAAAAGTCTTAACGCAGGCATAACAGAAAAAAGAAGGGGCATGAATTTTTTACAATTCATGCCTCTTCTTTTTTGCAATTTAGAAAGCTGCCTGCTTCGATTGCGAAAAGCAATCAGCAGGCAGTCAAATCGGATCGCAGATATCCATTGATGAAATTACATGGTTGCCTCGTTCTTTTCCGCTTCCTGCTCCCTCGCATTCATGATCAGCATCTGAAGCCGGTTCTCGATGTTTGCGAAGCTGACATCCGGATCGTAGTCGAGCGGAAGGATCTGGACGTCCGGGTAGAGCTCCTTTAAGCGCTTGGAGATTCCGCGGCCGACGACGTGGTTCGGCAGACAGCCGAACGGCTGCAGGATCACAAAGGCACGGCAGCCGTGGGCGGCATGGTGCAGGATCTCTCCCGGGATCAGGACGCCCTCTCCGGCATCGAAGGTGTGGTGGATGATCGGATCACTTTCCTTTACGAGCTCCGGAAGGCGCACCGCCGGGCGGTCGTAGAGCAGGTGAGCACTCGCAATCTTGTCCGCCGCATCGTGGGCGAGATCAAAGAAGAGATCGGCCATCCGGTACCAGAGCTTTTCCTGGAGCGGCTTATGTAAATGGTACTCACGGACCTGCATATCCCGATAGAAGTAGGATTTCTGGATGACATCGGACATTCTCGCCTCGATGATCTCGAAGCCGTTCTGCTCTAAAAACGCCTCGATGTCATGGTTTGCACCCGGGTGGAAGTTTAAGAGGTACTCCCCGACGATCAGGACGGTCGGTCTCGGATGAGAGCGGTCATACGGAACCTGTTTCATGATCCCGATCGCCTTTGCGAAGCCGTGTTTTGCGCCGTTTACGCCATGCCTGGAAAGTCCGTCGATCACAGCGTCCATCGCCTGCTCAAAGGCGGCATCGGCACTTCCTTTTGTGAGCTCATAAGGACGGATCTTCCGGAGCAGCTCCTCCAAAATATCGATCATCGGAAGCGCGTAGGCGATCCGGAGTGCGGAGAGGAGACTTAAGCGGAAGCCTGGATGGAGGTTGTGGAAATCCGCATCGTCGTTTGTGAGGATCGGAACATCGGAAAATCCTGCGTCATCGAGCGCCTTTCTTAAAAGTGCACTGTAATGCGTCAGACGGCAGTCGCCGATATATTTTCCGGTTGCGATCGCGACATCTTTTCCATCGTATTTTCCACTCTTTAAAGCGGCCAGCGCTTCACCGATCACGATCTGGGCAGGGAAGCAGATGTCATTGTGGACATATTTTTTGCCGAGACGGATCGCCTCGTCCCGCCCGATCGGCAGCGGCTCCGCGCGGAGCCCCTGTTTTTCCATCGCTGCCGACATGACGCGGCAGAACGCGTGGGAGGTATTCGGGATCAGAACGATGCGCTCTTTTCTGTCTTTCTTCTCGTACTTTACCGGGTACGGATCCGTGAGGGCATGGACCGGAGCTTCCTCGTGCTTTTCTCTCTGCATCCGGACTGTCTCGATAAAGGACCGGACACGGATCCGGAGCGGTCCCTGGATCTCACTCTCGTCGAGCTTTAAGACGAGCGGGATCTTCCCGGATACCTGTTTCATGAGGCGGATGATCTCATCGGAGAGGTAGGCGTCATGGCCGCAGCCGAAGCTTACGATCTGGACATATTCCAGGTGTGGATTTTCAGCGGCAATGACAGCGGATCCGAGCATTCTCGCATGGTAGTTGTTGACGACATCGAGGCGGCTGTTGGTGAGATCCACGTCGTTGACGCCCGGAACGGCATCTGCGGTGAGGACCGGGATGCCGAGACTCGTGAACATCTCCGGAAGGTTGTGGTTGACCAGCGGATCATTCTGATACGGTCTCGAGGCGAGGATCACGGCGTAGCGGTTCTCCTCCGTGACCTGTTTTAAGATCCGTTCGCCTTCTGCTAAGAGCTCCTGGTGGAAGGAATCCTCCGCCATGTCGGCATAGCAGATTGCCTCTTTGATCTCGGATTCCGGAACCTGATAAGTCTCATGGATATATTTTGTGAGCTGCTCATTCCGGTCTTCTTTCGTGTACCAGTGGAACAGCGGATTGTCAAACGGGATCCCGAATACATGCTCCGGATTGTCGGAGTTTTTGATGACGAGCGGATATCCCTTTACGATCGCACACATCCATTCACTCGTCTTTTCCTTGTTTTCCGACTGGACGGAGGTGATGGACGGCATGAAGATCCGGTCCACATGCATGTTCGCGAGACTGCGGATATGTCCGTGGACGAGCTTCGCCGGGAAGCAGACCGTATCGGAGGCAACCGCGGAAAGTCCCGACTCGTAGAGCTTGTGGCTGCTCGGGGCGGACACACGGACGGTAAAGCCGAGAGAGCGGAAAAATGTGGACCAGAACGGCATGGTCTCCCAGAAGGAGAGGACACGCGGGATCCCGATCACAAGATTCCTGGAGGTTACGTGTTCCGGGACCGGGTAATCTTTCCACAGCAGGGATTCCCGGAGTTTGTAGCAGTTCGGGACTTTGTCACGCTTTTCCATGCGCTCGCGCTGAAGTTTCTGAACAGCCGGATCTTTCGGGTCTCCGAGGACCTCTCCGCGCTCACAGCGGTTGTTGGTGACCCAGGACTGGCCGTTCGGGAAGCGGACGATCGTTCGTTTGCAGTGGTTCGTGCAGAACGGGCACGGGGCATTCGCCTCCTGGGTGTAGGAGAAGGAATCCATTGCGTCGAGTCCGATAAAGGTCCGCTTCTTCGTTCCATCCGCCATCGCCTCTTTTGTGAGGATCGCGGCGCCGATCGCACCCATCATGCCCGGATACGGGGCGCGTACGATGGTCTTTCCGGTGTACTGTTCAAATGCGCGCAGAACGGCGTCATTCCGGAAGGTTCCGCCCTGGACCATGATGTGATCCCCGAGAGAGTCGAGGTTCGAGATCCGGATGACCTTCGTGAAGACATTCTCGATGATGGAACGGCAGAGGCCGGCCATGATATCTTCCGGCTTTTTCCCGTTTCTCTGCTCGGTGACGATGCTGCTGTTCATGAAAACGGTGCAGCGGCTGCCGAGGACCGCCGGATTTTTCGAGGAAAAGGCGGCGTCTGCGATCTCCGTCACCGGGATCTTCAACGTGGAAGCGAAGTTTTCCAGGAAGGAACCGCAGCCGGAGGAACATGCCTCGTTGACGAGAATGTTCGTGATGATGCCGTGGTCGAGCCAGATGGCCTTCATGTCCTGGCCGCCGATATCGAGAAGAAACGTGATGTCCGGCATGTACTGGAACGCGGCTCTCGCATGGGCAACCGTCTCGACGACATGGTATTCGGTGGAAAATGCCCTGGAGAATAAAAGTTCACCGTATCCGGTGGAGCCGCAGCCTAAGATCTCCAGAGTTACGCCCGCATCGCGGTAACGGTTCCGCATGGTGATCAGGGCATTTTTTGCGACGGTCAGCGGATCGCCCTGGTTGGAGGCGTAGAAGAAGTCGAGAAGCTTTCCGTCATCGCCCATCAGGACAAATTTTGTCGTGGTACTGCCGGAGTCGATGCCGAGCCATGCGCGGATGGTCGTTCCGGGTGTGAGTGCTGCCGGAGTGAAGTCTCCCTTCGGATGTTCTTTTAAGAAGGTGTCATGTTCCTCTTTGGAGGAGAAGAAGAGCGGGGCTGCATGTTCCTGACCGGAATGCTGCTTTTTCTTCGTGTCCTCCTGGACCTGTTCCAGGAGGGAGACCCACTCAGTGAGCGGAAGGAAGGTGACCGGAGCGTCCGAGGCTTCCGGATCTGCCTCTTTGAACATGCCGTTTAAGGAGAGTGCTGCACCGTAGGCGACCATGATCTCCGGGTGTTCCGGGACTAGGCGCTCGTTTTCTTTCAGGTTCAGACGTTCAGAGAAGACATCGATCAGCTTCGGGTTGAAGGTCAGCGGACCTCCCTCAAAGACGACCGGAGGTTTGATATCGAGTCCCTGTGCAAGTCCGCCGATCGTCTGTTTGGCGATCGCGTGGAAGGAGGAGAGGGCGATATCAGCTTTTGCGACTCCCTGGTTTAAGAGCGGCTGGATATCGGTTTTTGCGTAGACGCCGCAGCGCCCGGAGATATCGTAGACGCAGGTTCCCTTGCAGGCAAGTTCGTTCATTTTTTCCGGCGGGGTCTGGAGAATGGAAGCAACTTCGTCGATGAAGGCGCCGGTTCCTCCGGCACAGCTTCCGTTCATGCGCATGTCGGCGACGTTTAACGCGCCGGTTTTTGAATCCGTCTTGAAGAAGATGATCTTTGCATCCTGGCCGCCGAGTTCGATGGCGGTGCCGACGGTCTCGTATGTCTTCTTTAACGCGATGGAGTTTGCGACAACTTCCTGGATATAAGGGGTATCGGCTGCTTCTGCGACTGGTTTTGCCCCGGAGCCGGTGAGTATGATCCTGGCTTTTGTGTCAGGAAATTTTTCTGCCGCCTGCCGGATCGCGAAGAGGACGCTTGCAAGCTGATCTGCGTGGTGGCGGCGGTAGTCAGAGTATAAGAGTGATTCGGTCGTCTTGTCGAGGACCGTGATTTTTGTAGTGGTGGAACCGACATCGATTCCGATGAGTAATTGTTTCATATATTTGATCTTTCGTGATAGTGATTTATCGGGTCTGCACCGACAGAAAGAAAAAGGGCATAAACCCGTTTCGTACCTGGATTTACGCCGATTTCTACACGATGCTGGTGATATTTTAGCGCTGGATTTTTTAAAAGTCAAGGAAATAGGTGCGAGGGAAGCGTTAAAAACGTGTTAAGAAGTGATTGGCTGCAGGCGCATTGACCGCAGGATAAGGTGGGAGGGATAGGTGAAGACTGTGGTTTTAGCTGCGGTACAGGGGAAAATCGGCATACTATGATTTACGTGAACAATGAGCCAAGGTCTGCGCTTGCGTGAGACATTGGCGACTGTCGCGATAACAAGGGGAAACTCGCGAAGCGTGTTTTCACTTGTTGAAGTTTCATGGAAAATCCAGTATAATTTTGGAAGATTATGATACTTTTGGAGGGGGTTTTATGAGCCGGACAAGTATGGATATGACGCGGGGATCTTTGAAGAAACAGATCCTGTTTTTCAGTATTCCGCTGATGCTTTCGAATTTGCTGCAGGTTCTGTTCAACATGTCGGATATTGCGGTGATCGGGCAGTTTGCGGGGGCGATGTCTCTGGGGGCGGTTGGTTCTACGACGACGTTGATCTCGATGTATACGGGATTTCTGATCGGACTTTCCGGTGGGATCAATGTGCTGACGGCGCTTTATATCGGGGCGAGGAACCGGAAGTCGGTTTCGGAGACGGTACATTCGGCGTTTCTTGTCAGCCTGGTGGTCGGATTGATCCTGCTGATTTTGGGAGTTTCTACATCGCGCGGTGTGCTGGTGCTTTTAAATACGAAGGAGGAGCTGATCGACAAGGCCGCTCTGTACATCCGGATCTATTTCCTGGGGATTCCGGCGCTTGCGCTTTATAATTTCGGAAACGCGGTGTTCAGTGCGGCCGGGGATACGGGGCGTCCGCTGAGATATCTGTTTTTGTCGGGGATCGTGAATGTGATCCTGAATCTGTTTTTTGTGATCGTCTGTAAGCTTGATGTAGTTGGAGTGGCGCTTGCGAGTGCGTTGTCTCAGTGCCTTTCGGCGTTTCTGATCGTGATGGCATTGTTCCGGAGTCATGAAGATTTCGGACTGCATCTTGCAAAGCTCCGGCTTTCGAAGGATAAGGCGCAGGCGATCCTGCGGCTCGGGATCCCATCTGGTTTTCAGAATGCGATCTTCGGGATCGCAAATCTGTTTGTCCAGCTCGGCGTCAATTCTTTCAGTGCCGTGATGGTAGCGGGAAATTCCGCGGCGGCGAATGCGGATGCGCTGATCTACGATGTGATGGCGGCGTTCTATACGGCCTGCGCGAGCTTTATGGGGCAGAACTACGGCTCCGGAAACAAAAAGCGTGTGCGGGACAGTTATTTTGTGAGTCTTGCATATTCATTCGGGATCGGACTTGCGATGGGACTTCTTCTCGTCGTGTTCGGAAAGCAGTTCCTGTCCTTATTTACGAATGACCCGGAAGTCATGGCAGCGGGAATGAAGCGCCTGACGATCATGGGATTTTCCTATGGGATCTCCGCGTTCATGGACTGCACGATCGCGGCATCCCGGGCACTCGGAAAGAGTCTGGCACCGATGGTCATCGTGATCTTGGGTTCCTGCGTATTCCGGATCGCGTGGGTCTATACGGTCTTTGCGTATTTTCAGACGATCCCGTCCCTGTATCTGCTCTACAGCTGTTCCTGGTCGCTCACGGCGATCGCGGAGATCCTGTATTTTGTACATGCGTACCGGAGGGCGATGGAGAAGATCGCGGAAACGCGGAGCTGACAGGGGGTGTTGAGCGGGAGATGATTCTTGTTTGGATGGCTGGAAAATGGGTGATAGAAAGAGCGTAATAACTCGGAATTTACAGGAAGTGTGACAAGAAAGCCAAAACGGTATACTGGGAAAAAAGATTAAGAAAAGAATAAAGAGCTGGTTTTAATTGTAAAATTTTATTACAAATTTTATATCTAATTTTCGATTATCCGCATAAACACTATACTTTCAAGTATTTTGAAGTATAGAAAACCATTCATTTTACCACGAATTTACCACGATTGAATGAGCCTTGATATGATGATAAAACGACTAAGGGAGATAGCACAAATAACTGTGCCTCTCCCTATATTTTCTTTGTTTATTCCGTTGATTACTTCATTTGATTTCAAACTTTAACGCCTTTTTATATCTCGTTTTTTTATTCCTATTATATTCATACCTCAATTCTACTTTTTAAAGCTAATAAGTTTTCCGTTGTATTTTACAATGATGAATATGATATAAAACACTCCTACAACAATCAAAGTAAGCCCTATGTAGTAGCCTAATTCAGAATGAGAGATTAAATTGATAATCGGCATAGCAATAACGCCAATGCTAACCAGCAGAGAACCTATTCCTATTCTTTTTGTAAACGCTTTTTTATCTTTTGGGTTGAGATGTGTATAATGATAACTATGTAAGAAAGTAATATTTTCTTTTATACCCACTTGATAAGATAAAAATAATAAAAACAATCCCATAACTATTTCAACAACCACTTCTTCTATTTCCATAATCATACACTCCTTAATCAAAATAAAATAATTCCTCAAATTTTTTATCTAAAGCTATACAAAGCACTAATGCTAATTTTGCTGTTGGATTGAACTGTCCTGTTTCAATAGAACTTATTGTGTTACGGGAAACTCCAACCATTTCTGCTAATTCCGTTTGCGATAATTTTTTTTCTTTTCGCACCTCTTTTAATCTATTTTTTAAAATTAAATGTTCGTTCATATTACAAACCTGCTGTCAAAAATTTATAAAAGTAATACAACATAAATAGGACAAAGAATAGGGCAGTAACAAATTTAGGTTTACTTCTTGAAAGATATGCTTCATAACTCATATATCCAAATGCTACCGACCAAATAATTGTCATTATGTCATTGTAAGGTTCTTTACAAATAACCTTAATAACAAAGATTAAAATGCAGACAAGCAACACAAACATTAGCCCAAAAGATTTCCCTTTAAGTTTAATGTGTTTTTCATACTCATCAAGATATAAGTTATCTTTTTTGTTTTGTGACAGTATTTTTTCTTTATCCATTTATATTACCCCTTTCCAAAAATACCAAGTATACTTGTCATTTTTATTATAATACTCAATCTCTAAAAGTCAATGTTTTTATACTGTTTTCTTATTATTTTATGACGGCGTATTTTTTTCCATGAGATTATACGCCGTCAATAATTATGTTACAATTTTCCAGTTACTATCCTTATGGAGCATAAGCTCATACTGTGATACTTGCGTCGCCTTTGTCTGATTGTCGATAAACTCATGACACTACACCTTGTTTCCTCTTGTCTGCCAGAAACAGAAAAGAAAAAGCCCTGTCAAGAGCCTTGCCACCATTGGTGGTGCTTTGCACTCTTTACTGGGCTTTTTGTTTGCTGTATCTTCTACAAAGAGGAAAAAAGCTATTCGTCCTCATCATCAAAATGGTTATTTTTCAATACTTCCCGTAATAATTCCATATCTTCTTTTGAATTGGGGTTTATCATTTTTACGACTTGATATGGTGTCCTATATTTATGCCCCTCTATGCTTTCCCCGAACATATCCATGCTGTATAAATCATCATAGCGGTCTAACAGTTTTTGAAATTTCAAATGCTGGATAAATTCTTTGATTGGGTAAAGGTCGGACGCTACAATGCTTTTCCCGTTGATGTAGTCGGTAATATATTCCCGTAACTTCTCTAACTCATATTCCAGCCATTCTTCCTCGCTGTCAAAGAAATTGTCATAATGCCCATGTTTCAGTTCTGCATTTAGTCTTTCTTCAATTCTTAAAAACTGACAGACTTCCTTTTCGGCTTGATTAACATACTTCCATTCTCCCGATAATAATTCATTGGGCGTTACACCCAGCACGTCCATTATCTTTTCTAATGTATCAAAGGTAGGATAATTCACACCTCGTTCAATCTTGGAAAGGCTCTGCATATTGATACCGATTTTGTCCGCAAGTTCTTGTTGTTTCATTCCTCTGTGTTTTCTTATGGTCTGTATGTTCTCTCCTAAGAAACTGATTTTCTTTTCGTAATGCTCCATGACTTAGTATAAACACTCCTTTCATTGCTTTTATTGGTATTTATAAGCATATCATACTTAATATATATCTAAAAGTCAACAAAAACTTCTTGACAAGTAATTCTAATGGCGTTATTATCGTGTTAGATAGAGTGATTAAGCACGCTAGGGTTAATCACACGCTTGAGTAAGCATAGAAAAGATATATTTTCACTTTGATAGCATGAATAAGCATGGACTATCAGACCGAAAATAAGGTTTCTGACTGGGGCTGTTCCGTTTAGCCACGAGCCTTACAAGGCTCGTGAGCGTTAAGAACGGATCAGACACAGGAAGAAAGGGAACGCCTTTAGGCGTTCATAAAGGGCGTATATGTAACACCGCCCTGCGTATACATGTCATAGTACCTAGAAACTGTGATAAATAAAGGAAAAAACACGATTTTTACCCGCAAAAAACGGGGCATACGAAAGGAGCAATGCACTATAACTACACACAAAAATTTATCCGTTAAGATTGATTACATCAGCATTGTATTTGAAACGGCAACCGCTGAAGATATAATCATGCACATTTTAGATTTACCGACTGACATTTTCAATGTTTATCCAGCAATGATAAAATTCAAGACTTATCAAGCACGCTGGCAGATTGGAGATATTTATGTATCGGGGGACGCAAGAAAGACAGAGGATAACCCACAGGGGCTAGGCTGTTATCTTGTTATGACTGGCAGAGGTTGTGATGATATTTTCCGTATTCTCGACAGTAGGAATTATACCTTTGGGGATATGTTTCGACGCTGTGAGCGAAGATACGGACTGGATAACTTTCATTTCACAAGACTTGATATTGCCATTGATGATAAGAACGAAAAGCCATTCTTTACCATAGAGCAGATAAAGAAGAAATGCGAAAAAGAGGAATTTATTTCTAATAGTGAGGGCTACCACTTTGACGAAAGCAAGTTTGATGATTTCGACACCGCAAAGACTGTTTGCAACGGTGTACAAAGGGAACATAATAAAAACCTTAATAATGGACTGCCAATCTTACACAAAGTACCGCCCAAACGAGACTACGGGCGGTATTTTTGTATCATGGCGGAGAAAGGAGGAACTTCCCACGGGGGCTTGACTGAAAAGTTGAGCCCCTTTTTTCATGCCAAAAAACAGGAGGTAAATGCTTATGGCAGATGATAAAACCACAAAAACGCCGGAACAGCCAGTAACGGATAGCGGGCCGGGCAAGGAAACGCCTCCCGCTCCCCCAAAAGAGCCGGAGAAGGTTTCCGTTTCCTCGGAGCCGGGAAAAAAGACGGAACCAGAGGTAAAGAACCCACAGGTTTCCGTCTATAACTTCGCTGAAATTATGAAGGAAAAGAAAGCCGAGGAACGGGCGGCAACTCCCGGCGTGGAAAAGCCTGACCCGGCAAAAGTGGAGAAACCGGAAAAGCAGCCGGAGACTCCGAAAAAAGCAGAGGAAAAACCCAAAGAGCCGGAACAGCCGAAGCGCCGGGGCCGTCCCCCGAAAGCAGATAAGGACAAGGCCGCAGCCCCGAAGTCCAAAGCCCCCGCACAGAAACCGGAAAAGACGGTCAAAAAAGAACCGGAGAAAAAAACGGCGCCAACGGTACAGGCCGCTCCCGCTCCGAAAGGACCCGAAAAACCGAAGGATGCACCACGCCGGGGCAAGGAACAGATCGTCTATATCAAGCTGAACGAGCTTCACGCCTTCAAGAACCATCCCTTTGAGGTTCGGGATGATGAAGAAATGCGGGCTATGGTGTCCAGCGTCAAAGACAAGGGCGTGACCCAGCCCGCTATCGTCCGTCCCCGTGAGGATGGCGGCTATGAGATCGTGTCCGGCCACCGCCGCCAGAAGGCCAGCGAGCTTGCCGGATATGCGGATATGCCCTGTATTGTCCGCAACCTGACGGACGATGAAGCCATCACGCAGATGGTGGAGGACAATCTGAACCAGCGTGAAGAAATCCTCCCCAGTGAGCGGGCCAAAGCTCTGAAAATGCAGCTTGAGGCCATCAAGCACCAGGGCTCCCGCACTTCGGGCCAGATTGACCCGAAGGACGCAGGCAAACGCTCCAACGAGATCGTGGCCGAGCGCAATAAGATGGCCGTCAAACAGGTGCAGCGGTATATCCGGCTCAATGAACTGGTTCCCGACTTGATGAAGTTGATGGATGAAAAAAAGCTGGGCTTTACTACGGCGGTGGAGCTTTCCTATGTCAGCAAAAAGAACCAGAACTATATCGCCGTCGCCATTGACAGCCAGCAGTCCTCTCCTTCGCAGGCGCAGGCAAAGCGTATGCGTGAGCTGGACGAAAAGAAGCTGCTCAACGGGGATGTGATCGACGGCATTATGATGGAGGACAAAAAGGAGGTAGACAAAGTGATTTTGACAGGTGCGGAACTGAGCAAGTATTTCGGCAAGGAAACTACGCCGAGGGAAATGAAGGACCAGATCATCAAGCTGCTGGACGACTGGAAGGGCCAGCAGAAGGAACACGAAAAACCGGAGAAGAAAACCGAACAGGAAAAGTAAGCCCAAACTTCGGGTCAGCATGGCCCGAGGATTGCGGGGCTCTGCCCCGCGTCCCGAAGCTCTGGAGATATAAATGATTCCCCGTCGCCAGTTATTCCGTAGCATAGCCGGGAAAATCAGTCAAGGGCAGCGCCGCCGCAGGCGGTGCCGGAGGCACCCTTGACGGATTTCTCCCGGTTATGCTTTTTCCCGGTCAAGCGACGGGGATATAAATTCTCCAGAGCTGTTCCCCTTCCCGGGGGAAGGGGCGGAGGGGTTGGGCGAACTCTTGCTTTTCCCTAAACCTAAACAGAAATGGAGGCTCAACCAATGAAACGACCTTTAGCGTACCTGACCGCCGCATGGAGCGGCGAGCCGGATGTTGATATGGAGCTGGCGGCCCACTACTGCCGTCTTGCTTATGAGGCGGGCTTTTCCCCGATCTGCCCGCTCTTGTATCTGCCGCTGTTTTTGAATGACAGCGTTCCCGAGGAACACAAGGCCGGGATTGATATGCGCCGGGATATGCTGCGGCGCTCCCACACCCTGATCGTCTGCGGCAGCGCTGTGGATGAGGATGTGAAAAACGATATTGCGGTTGCCGGACGGCTGGGCATTGCGGCGACAACGCTGGAAGGGGTGCTTGCCGTGAAGGGACACGGCACCCCGGGCCATGCCGGACATTAAGCTGGGAAGCCTTTTCGACGGGATTGGCGTGTTCCCTCTGGCTGCTTCCCGGTGCGGTATCCGTCCGGTATGGGCCAGTGAGATTGAAAAAGCGCCCATCTCCATAACCAAAAGGCACTTTCCCGACATGGTGCATTTGGGGGATATTACGAAGGTGGACGGCGGGAAAATCCCACCTGTCCATATAATTACCTTCGGTTCCCCCTGTCAGAACCTTTCTCTGATCGGCAACCGCTCCGGCCTTGCCGGGGCAAAATCAAGCCTG